>CAXDQP010000435.1:0-1513 GCA_963991335.1 uncultured Flavobacteriales bacterium | reverse complement strand
CCTTCATATTCACCTCCAACACCGAAGACAAGCGCCCCCCATACCGCGCCGGAAAGCCTCCCTTGGTGATGCTCATTTGTTTCACCGCATCGGCATTGAACACGGAGAAAAAACCGAACAGATGGCTCACACTGTAGAGCGGCACGCCGTCGAGGACGATGAGGTTTTGATCGGGACTGCCTCCCCGAACGTAAAGCCCCGAAGTTCCTTCTCCACCGGACTGCACTCCGGGCATCAACTGCAGACTCTTCAGCAGATCCACTTCTCCACCAATCGCCGGAAGTCGCCGCACTTGGTCCATGGGGATTTCCATTTTGGACATCTGCACTTGGTCTTCAATGCGGTTGAAGCTCTCGCCGGTTACAATCGCTTCTTCAATGGCCACGCCAGAGGCCAATTCCACGTCCATCTTTTGATCTTCCTTGAGGTCGAATTCATACGATTGGGATTGAAAACCGATGAATGAAACACTTACTTTTTGCAACCCTTTCGGCAATTTCAACGAATAGTAGCCATAGGTGTTTGAGCTCACACCTGCGTTGATGGTGGTGCACCAGACGGTAGCGCCAATGAGGGCTTCACCGCTTGCTGCATCGAGGATGTAGCCGCTGAGTTGATATCCGTCGCTTGATGATTGCGCCAATGCGTCAGCGCCCGCGAGCGCCATTGCCCACGCCATAGAAACGGTCATGAGGCGAAAAAATGATCGAAGCATGCGGTTCTCTTTGTTGCGCAAAGAACGTTTCTTTCTCTGGAAATGATATAAGCGAGCAGAAATAAGTGCTTTTGCATCGAAACATGAGATGAACATCTACGAGCTTGGAACGATTCGCCATTTACATCTAACTTGCGCCATGACCTCATTGAAATTGAATCGGCTTTTTGCCGCGGCCCTCTCTTGTACGATTGTTTTTGCCGCTAACGCACAATCTTGGACCTCAGTCTCACCGCTGCCTGACGGCTTTGTGACCAATCACAGTTTTGGATTTTCGCTGAATGACATGGGTTACCTCGTTGGAGGCGAGACCACGTCGGGATACAGCGACGCCTTTTACCAGTATGATCCTGCAAGTGACGCTTGGACGGCCTTGCCGGATTTCCCAGGAGAACCACGCGGGTATAACATTGGAGATACATGGAATGGGGAGGCTTGGTTCGGTTTTGGCCAGTCCAATTCCGGCGCCTTGAACGATTTGTGGGTTTACAATCCCGAGACGGAGACATGGACGGAGAAGGCATCATGTCCTTGCTCAGCCCGCACGCATCCGGCATTCATTGCGGAAGCAGGCAAAGTTTTTGTTGGGCTCGGCGGAGGTCCCAGCGGTGACACGAATGATTGGTGGGAGTATGACATGGCTTCTGACTCTTGGAGCCAAAAGCCCGATTTCCCAGCTACCGAGCGCCACCATCCCTATCAGTTTGGCATTGACGGCAATGTCTTTGTGGGATTCGGCCACCATGCGGCCTGTCTCTTATACACATCTGACGCTGCCGACGAGCGATCTAGTGTAGA
>CAXDQP010000434.1:0-1518 GCA_963991335.1 uncultured Flavobacteriales bacterium | reverse complement strand
CCATTGGGCTGGGATGCGCAAGAGGTCATACTCTGTCCTGATGACAATGCCTCCCTGTCGGTGAATTCGGTCGTGACACAACCGACCAGTACAACCTACACCTACTTGTGGTCTTATGATATGGCCGGTGCCCCCATTGTAGCCGAAAGCGCTGGAATGGAAACAATGGGCGATGGAACATACGACGTGGTCATATCCACCGTCCCCGCTTGTTACTTCGCGGAAGGCTCCTTTGTTATTCTAACAGAAGAATGCAGTCTTACCCTTCCCAATGTCATCACTCCCGGCAATGGAGATGCACTGAACCAAGCTTTTTATGTGGAGGGATTGGATGCCTATCCTGGCAGCGCCATTCGCATCTTCAATCGCTGGGGTGAATTGCTCTATTCTTCGCAGAACTTTGGTGCTTCAGCCGGTTGGGCACCAAATGATGATGAGGCCTCAGAAGGCACTTATTACTACGAATTGCGCATCCTCCAAGGCAATGATGATCTGATCATCAATACCGTTGAAGGTGAACAATCGTACGCTCCTAGTGACGATCCTGTGCGGGTGATCACCGGGTCATTCTCCCTGCTGCGTTGAACGCAGTCGAGCATTAGCGAACAACCAAGCGGGTGGGCATGCTGGATCCGAATTGCGCGAGGTACACGCCGGAAGTCAAATGACCAATGAGAATGTCTTGCGTCATAGAAGTAATGGATTCCCGCAAGACGACGCGACCGCTGGCATCCCGCAGTACCAATTCTTGTCCGATGGATCGGATGTCCTTGACTTGGATGGCAATGCGTGAGTCTGCCGGATTCGGGAAGATGTGGCACAAGGTTTCGGCTGTTGCCAATTCTGTGATGCCTACACCCATGGCATTCAATAGTCCTGTAAATTCTTGAAAGTACAGGTTTGCCATGCGCTCATCGTGAATGACCAATGTGTTTTCATCGTTGGTTGTTTCAGCGGTGGTTGACCAGTTGTGTGACCCGGTCACCACTGTCGGGTCAGAGAGGGGTTCACTTTGGTCAACAATGCAATATTTGTGGTGCAACTGTCCGGAGATGCCAACGTGCGAATAGACTTCGATGCCTGCATCCACCAACGTCTCAAATTCAGAACCGGTAGACCCTGCATCTTCCATGGCTCCACGTGGATTCACAAACAAGCTTGAACCGGCTTCGATCACCGCAGCCCCGAGATCATTTCGCGTGAAGGCGAGGGTCGCAAATGAGAAGTCATAATCCGTGGATTCGATGGCTTCGAGAATGGCGGAAGTTGTGCCATCTGTAGGAGAGAAGTACAGTTCAACGGGGCTTCCTCCAATGATGAATTTCTTCGGTGTATTGATGGTCTTGGAAGGACCAAATTTCGAGTTGGAAGGATCGGGCTCCATGCCATTGGATCCCCACATCTCCTCAAATTCGAGTCGGTACGCCCGCGCCAAACTTTGATCGCCCAAAATAATGACGTTGTTGGGGCTGACTCTTATACACATCTGACGCTGCCGACGAGCGATCTAGTGTAGAT
>CAXDQP010000433.1:0-1545 GCA_963991335.1 uncultured Flavobacteriales bacterium | reverse complement strand
TACGAGATCCTCTCTGGTCTCGTGGGCGCGGAGATGTGTATAAGAGACAGTTCCGGAACGGATTCAGCGATGACGGTTAATACACTGAGGACAATGAGCCACAAAAGCGCCACGTCAAATGCCTTGCCGGCGGCAGTGTCCGCTTCAAAAATAATCTCATGCAGTCGATTCCGCGAGGCTTTCATGCCCCCAATATCGGTCAATTAGGCGAACGAAGGAGCGACAATGAGTTCCTTGCTTCCAGGGGTGTGAACATAAAAACCCTGGCCACTTTTAGCCCCTAAATGCCCGGCGGTGACCATGTTGACGAGCAAAGGACATGGCGCGTACTTCGGGTTGCCCAATCCGGTATGGAGTACTTCCAAAATACTGAGGCAAACATCGAGGCCGATGAAGTCAGCCAATTGCAATGGTCCCATGGGGTGCGCCATTCCCAACTTCATGACGGTATCAATGGCTTCCACTTCGGCCACTCCTTCATGCAAGGTGATGATGGCTTCATTGATCATGGGCATTAGAATCCGGTTGGCAACAAATCCGGGGTAGTCATTGACTTCCACCGGAATTTTCCCCAACGCTTTCGAGAGCGCCATCACAGCGCTGCACGTGGCATCGCTGGTGGAGAATCCTCGGATGACTTCCACCAATTTCATGATGGGCACGGGATTCATGAAGTGCATTCCGATGACCTGATCCGGCCGATTGGTCGCGGCGGCAATCTTGGTAATGGAAATGGAGGAAGTGTTCGACGCCAAGATGCAATTCGCAGGAGCTGCGGCATCCATTTGTTCGAAAATTTGCAGTTTCAAATCGGTGCGTTCCGTGGCTGCTTCAACGGCTAATTCGGCTTGGGATACTCCCTCGGAAATATCCGTTGAAGTCCCTATTCGCCTCAGCGTTGCCGTTTTGTCCTCCTGAGAAATCTTCTCCTTTTTGATTAGGCGGTCGAGGTTCTTTTCGATTGTCTTCAAGGCGCGCTCCAATGCGGCCGCTTGAACATCGATGAGCGTGACTTCAAATCCGGATTGAGCAAACACATGCGCAATGCCATTGCCCATGGTTCCAGCTCCGATGACGGCAATGTGCTTCATAAAGATGGTTATTTTTTGGCCTTACTCGCAGGCGATTTTTTCGCGGTGCTCTTTTTCGCCGCCGCTTTGGGAGCCGCAGTCTTCTTCGCTGCAGCTTTCTTCGCAGGCGCTTTCTTCGCTGGAGTCTTCTTTGCGGGCGCTTTTTTCGCTTTTGCAGTGGCCTCTTCCGTTTCTGAGGCCGCTTCTTCGTTCGCTTCTTCCTCTTCTTTTTGACTTTCCAATGGGAAGCAGCTATTCGTCTTCAATATGCCGAACCACTGCACCAACTTTTTTAAGTCCGAATTGTAAACACGGTCGTGATCCAATTCTGGGATGATCTCGCTAACAAATGCCTTGGTCAATGAAGCGTCGCCTTTGACGTAAGGGATGGCACTGTCGCCCACAAGTACATTCATCCGCTTCAGCACTTCCATTAGAAGCAGGTCTTCCACTGAGCTAAACATCGTGATGTCTG
>CAXDQP010000432.1:0-1547 GCA_963991335.1 uncultured Flavobacteriales bacterium | reverse complement strand
GAGCCATACCGTCATGGCCAGTACCGGCCCCAAAAACAAACGAATAAATTGACTCCAATTCATTTTGCCGGTTTAAATACCGCTTGATACGGCAGGTGATCTGATATGTAAAGGCAAAATTTGATGTGCTCATCTGCACAGGCCCAATCCACCTCAACATCTCCTCGGTAGAAGATGTAATCAATGCGCTTCGCCCCGGCTATAGCCTCCGTGAAAAAGGTCGAAAAGGTGCCAAACTCTTTGCGGCATCGATACCGCGCACTCGCATAGGTATCCGACAAATTGCCCATGGCCATTAAATCCAAAATCTCCGGAGCATCGGGCTCAGCGTTGAAATCGCCGCAAACAAGGGTCAGATCATCCGCAGCCAGACCTGACCAGCCGGCTGTCAAGGCCGCGGCGCCTTTCCTCGACCACTCACCGATATGCGACCAATGGCCGTTGAGCACACGCACTGTCTTCTGATTCTCGCGATCAAACAAGACTACAATCGTCACCACACGAGGCAAGTCAGCATCCCAACCTATTGATCCCTCCTGCTGCGGGTCAGTGGATAACCACTTGACCTCACCGCGTAGAAAATCAAATCGATTTCGATTCCAAAAAATGGGGGCTGCCTCCCCGCTTCCGTCCGCATTTCGCCCCCGGCCAAAAGAGTCATGTTGATTCAATCGTCCAATCAAATCATCCATCTGGTTGGGAAGAACTTCTTGTAAGGTCACCACATCGAAATACCGCACCGCATTGGCGATTTCATCCCGGCGCTCGGCCCATTTCAAGGTATCATTGGGATTGTCGTACCGGACGTTAAATGTGCATACGCTCGTCTCCAATTCCTTTTGCGCTCCTGCACTTGCCGGAAAAGCGGCACTGAAGAGGACAACCAACGAAATCACAAAGCCAAAAAACAACTTGCTGGATTGCATCATGGAACGAATATACCGACTACGGAGCATTACCTTTGTGCCGTGGGAAGAGAAAGACAATTTAGAAAAAACGAAGCGCTGATCCTCGAGGTCGAAGACGTTGCTTTTGGAGGCAAGGGCATTGCACGGATCACGACCGACAAAGGACCCTTTGTCGTCTTCATTCAAAACGCTTTCCCCGGACAGAAGGTGGAAGCCCGGGTGGTGAAATGCAAGTCACGCCATGCGGAATGCCGGCTCGAGGAAGTGATTGAACGTGCACCTGAGGAGGTACAACATGACTTTCAAGAAATTCCAGGGGCACCCTATGCGCGTGTGCCTCTGCCCTTGCAACACACGATCAAGGAGAAAACGGCACTCGATCTTTATCAAAAAATTGGCGGTGTTGAAGGCATTGATTCTGTGTACGAAGGATTCATTCCTTCTCCCAAAAACTGGCATTACAGGAACAAGATGGAGTACAGCTTTTCAGCCATCGTTCACGATCCTGAAACCGGCGAAAAAGAGGATGGATTCGGCTTTGGATTCAAAAAGCGGGGAACGTGGTGGGCCGTTGAGAACCTGAATGCCGATTCTGGGCTGTTCGATCCAGCAGTGGAAAATTTCCTGGCCACGCTGCGG
>CAXDQP010000431.1:0-1547 GCA_963991335.1 uncultured Flavobacteriales bacterium | reverse complement strand
CAAAATTGGTCATAGACCTTTCGCTGGCACCAAGTCCATGAACGGTTACCAGGACAATGGCACGTACTTATTTGATGGGATTCAATGGTCTCGTGGAAGTGGAGGAGATGGTTTCGAGTGTATTTATGATCCCACCGACCCCAACTGGTTCTTTTCAAGTTCCCAGTACGGGCGAATCTATCGCACCGGACCGGGCATCCAATCCCAGACCATTGTGGCCAATGGCGATTTGGGCATCACAGAAGGTGGAGCTTGGTCCACGCCGTTCACTGTATCCCAAGAAAATTCCGAAACCATGTTTGTTGGCTTGCTGAACATCTGGCGATCCATGAACATCAAACACCCGGTTCGCGACAGCATCGTTTGGGAAAAGATTAGCTCGGAGTTGGGTGGTTCTGATGCAAATGCCATGCGCGTTGTTCACCGGCATCGCAGCAATGAAAACATTGTCTTTGCCGCGAAAAGCAATCGAAGATTGTTCCGAGGTGACATCGCCTTGGCTGAGGCCGATAGCATTGGTTGGGTCAATCTCAGCAACGACCTGCCGCTGAGCTCTAATCCTGTCTTGTCTGTGGAGACGGTGTTTGGAGAAGACAGCACGGTCTTCATTTCGTTTGCGAAGAAAGTCTGGAAATCATCTGATTTAGGTCTCAATTGGGAGGAGTTAGAAGGAGAGTTGTCGGATTTGCCAATCAATTCCATTGTGTATGACACCACCGGAACAGATGCATTGTATGCGGGGTCGGACATGGGGGTGTTTCATTGGGATATGCAAGATTCAACCTGGACCAATTTCTCCAGTGGACTTCCGGCATCGGTCCGCATCACGGAATTGGAGTTGTATCCAGGTGCAGGTGTCAATGATCCTCAACGTCTTCGCGCAGGAACGTATGGACGAGGTATGTGGGAGACGGATGTGTATGGGGAAAGCGTTGGGTTCCCGCCGCTGGCATTTCTCAGCCCAAGTGCGGGCGAAGCCGCAATCTACGGCCCTGCCTTTGTTGAACTTTCATTTCGTAGGAATTTAGAGACCATTGCAATGGAAGGCCTGTCCATCGACGATATCCAAGTTCAAAATGCGGTGGTGTCGTCCTTGGAAAGTAATGGTTTGGATTACATCATCACCCTCAGTCCCTTGGACTATGGTCCAATTCTTCTTCACATTCCGGATGCCGCGGCGAATGAAGTGGGTGGATTCAACTTGGGCAACTTGGGGTCGGATTCTCTTCAGTTGGTGTACCACCCTGCACCGGATGCTTTCGGTCCATTCGGACCTGGCGGAGTTGGCAATAGCGAAGATCTAGCCATCTGGCTTCGCGGAGATTTGGGGCTGTTCAATAGCAATGGCGAGGTGCTCACAGGTGATGAAAGCATTGCTGAGTGGCGGGATGTTGCTTCGGGCAATTTTATGTCAGCGTTCCAAGGCAATGAAGCAGCCAGTCCCGTTCAGGTGGTTGATGGGATCAACGGCCATGCGGCCATCGCTTTTGATGGAGAAGACGATTGCGTGGTTGCACCTGCTGTCCAGCTGTCGCGCAGCATATCCG
>CAXDQP010000430.1:0-1552 GCA_963991335.1 uncultured Flavobacteriales bacterium | reverse complement strand
GTACATATATATCCGCCCATAGTCCCTAAGCTCTTGTGCGAACTCTGGCGCAAGAACGGGATGCGTCTCCACAGGAAAATAACGCAGCGCATTGCGCAGCGCCAACTCCTTTTCCGCTGGTGTCAAAATATCTTTCCGAACTGGGGCGTGGCTCAAGCTCCCTGAGCGGGGGGATGCCTCAGGCAAAGGGGTTGGAATGCCTCCTGCAATTTCCAATTGAAAGGCCTTCAGCTCATCAAGGTTCGAGGAAGTGGTCATGGTTTTCGAATTTTTCCAGTGCGGGCATCGTAGCCGTATGGGCAATGTTTGCAACCGCTTTGACAACAATGACCCCGCTTGAGGTGGTATTGTTCCGTGAAGACCACGAATCCTTCCGGACTGTAATAATAATCTTCGGGTTCCAAATCGCTCCGCATGTTGCAAATTTACCACCTATGAAACCGTCGTCGCACCCCCCGACACATTCTTCGTCACTTTCCTTGCCTCGGCCCCAGACAGAGCCCGTCGCGTGGTCGATTGCCGAGAAAGCTGGGGTTGAATTTTACATGCGGCGACTTGACGCGGTTTCCGGACCTGCGCCTGGAAACAAGGCTTGGAAACTGCGGTACCATGTCGAACGAGCACTGCTCATGACTCATCCTAAAATCTTGACATTTGGAGGAGCGTGGTCGAATCATCTCCACGCGACCGCCGCGACCGGGCGAGCGCTGGGTATCCCGACAATAGGAGTGGTTCGCGCCGAGCCACAAGAACTGGCAAATCCCACTCCCACCCTGCAAGATTGCATGGATTGGGGGATGAAATTGGTGCCCGTTTCAAGAGCCGAATACCGAGAGAAACCCTTGCCTTTTTTCAAGGCCTGGCTGCGCGATCAATTCGGTAATCCTTGGATCATTCCCGAAGGAGCGGGCGACGCACTTGGCACCATGGGATGCCAAGGCTTGATCACACCGTAAGATCTTGAGCATCCATGGGATGCTGTGGTTGTCAGCGCAGTGACAGGTGCTACAGCGGCAGGATTGGCCCTTGGGTTGCGCGGTTTGTCGCGACTTTTTGTGGGAAGCGCGCTCAAAGGTGTGGACATGGGAAATCTGGTTCAAGAACGACTAGATGATGCTTTAATGGATTCCAGTTGGGCCGCCGAAATCATGAAGGAGGTGACCCCTTGGCATGATGTGCATCATGGTGGATTTGGGAAAATCCCTGCCAACGTTGGGGCCTTCATGGACCAATTTCAAACGGAAACCGGCATTGAACTCGACGGCGTCTATACTGCCAAAACAATGCTCAAATTGCAAGCAATCCTTCAATCGCCCTCAGCGCAACGTCCCGAACAATTTGATCGAGGCTCTCGGGTTTTGTTTGTGCACACGGGTGGGATCCAAGGAAACCGATCCGTGGAATTCTGATGCGATAAAAATGCGGGCACATGCCTTATTTCATGATGCGGCGGGCACTACATTTGCACGGCAATCAAGCGCAAACTGGCATCCAGCATGAGCGATTTTCTCCCTGTCTCTTATACACATCTCCGAGCCCACGAGACCAGAGA
>CAXDQP010000429.1:0-1565 GCA_963991335.1 uncultured Flavobacteriales bacterium | reverse complement strand
CCATTGGCATCGAGGGAAAAGCCCAGGGAATCGGAAACGGTGCCGACGGAAGAAATGCCATGGACAGCAATGGCGCTTCGCATGGCGCGGGTGCTCGCATCGATCCAAACCCTTCCCTTGATTTCAGTTGTGTCGGAATTCTCGAGGAGCGAGTCGAGGATTTCTTCAGCGATTGGCGGAACCACGAAGGCACTGAGGTCGACAGATTTATTGAGTCGCAGTTGGATCTGCCACTCATTTGATGTTGCCATTGCATCAATATTTCCTTCGAATAGCGAAGTCCCTACCGAGAGCCTTTCAATGGACCACGTTGAATCGTTGCCTTGTATGTAAGAGGTGAGGTTCTCGACTTGAATGGGGAAAAATATTTCATTCCCTGATTTGTTTACCGGGATAAAGGCAGTCCCATTCAAACTGTTCAAGGGAAGTTCAAACGATTTGTTTTGATAATCAATGTCTTGAAAATGCGCTTCGTCGATGAGGAATGTGGTGTTATGTCCTTCGGCTCCTCTAAGGCTGAAAACACTTAGGTGATCTACACAGAAATTCTGCCCCGCCGGTTTTTCATTCTGTGATACTCCTCGTGACTCTTGCGCTTGTTGGTCTGTCAGCCAGTTTCTAAAATGGGTGGTTTGCACCTGGGTGCCCTCTAACCTGATGGAATCGATTCTGTGCCATTCTGGAGCCATTCCGCTGCAGTGCCACTGAACGGTGAGTTTTTCAGCGCGGATCAACTCAAACTCGCCTTCCTTAGCAGAACCCACTCGCAGCGTCAGTATTTGGTTCCAAAATTCCAAATGGCACTGCTCCACAATTAGCTCAATTCCAAGGGTGCTCTCCAATTTTGGAAGGACCAAAGAACGGATGGCTTTAGTCTGCACATTTGGCATTTGAACCAAAGCACCTCCCACTATTAAGAGGAGTAGGAGCGCAAGCGATATGATTCTAAATTTGGATCTGAAAATGGCCATGTTTGCGGTGTGAAAATACACGATGAGCAATTTGCCTGCGTATTTTAGCGCAGAAATCATGCCACAACCACATTACATTCTCGCTGTCGAATCTTCCTGTGATGATACAGGAGTTGCTGTGATTCGAGGAGATGAGGTGCTGTCTAACGTAATTGCTCATCAATCGGTTCACGAAAAATTTGGGGGAGTTGTGCCTGAGCTTGCCAGTCGTGCACACGCTCAAAATATCGTTCCGACGTTGACCGAAGCGTTGAATCAGGCGAATATCACGCCTAACGACCTGAGCGCTGTGGCTTACACCTGCGGCCCCGGATTGATGGGGTCTTTGCACGTGGGTGTGGCCTTTGCAAAATCATGGGCATGGGCGCATGGCATCCCGTCGATTCCTGTAAACCACATGCAAGCCCATGTGCTGGCTCATTTTATAGGGCCACAGTCCAATCCGGAATTTCCGTTCATCTGCTTGACTGTTTCCGGCGGTCATACCCAGCTTGTGAAGGTTTAAAGTGCACTGGACTTGGAGGGTTTGGGCGAGACGAGGGACGATGCGGCAGGAGAGGCAGAGGTTGCAGAGGCGTCGGAACTGGAGGAGAT
>CAXDQP010000428.1:0-1569 GCA_963991335.1 uncultured Flavobacteriales bacterium | reverse complement strand
GTTGGACGGCTGGTCGATGCTTTCAGCCCGAGGGTTCCTCGGTTGCAGCACCTACATCCAAGAAGCAGAGACTTCTACATTCCAAATTTATCCCAACCCATCCAACGGTGCGTTTAGCGTTCGCTTCGAAGCCAACTTGGCCAATGCTGTGATCCGGTTGGTTGACCTGAGCGGAAAGCTCGTGTTCCGTGAACAGGTCAATGCTGCAAGCGGCAGGGTGGTGGAATGCTATGCTGCGGATGCGGTTTCGGGGATGTACATCATGAGCGTTGAAAACGGGGCTGAAACATTCCATGCGCGCCTCATCATCGAATGAGTTAGAACCCAATCGCCCGTCATTTTTTCACTTGAATCATTCCTGAATTCGCTCGCTATGTACAAGAAACATTTCGTCTTTGCCCTTTCAATGTTCGCGTGGATTGCAGCCGCAGCCCAAGGCACGAGTCAGGGCGCGAGTCAGGGCTCAATCCAGGGCACGGTCACGGACAAAGCCACCGGAGAACTCCTGTTGGGAGCCACCATCATTTTGGAGTCCAACAGCACCGGTACCATGAGCGATTTTGATGGCAATTATGCCCTCACGGGATTGTCTGCAGGAACGTACAAAGTGGTCGGTAGGTTCATCGCTTACAATACAATCGAACAAGAAGTGGTGGTGGGCGACAACGAAACCGTTGTCTTGGACTTTGCCATGGAATCGGCGGTCATTGCCATTGAAAACGAGGCCATTGTGGCTGTGCGGCAAAATCGTTCGAATGCCGTGTACATGGAAAATGTCAAAAAGAAAGAGACTTCCATGATCGATTATGTCTCTTCCCAAGACATCCAAAAGAACGGCGACAGCGACGTGAGCAGTGCCATCAAACGCGTCAGTGGAGTTTATACCATGGGCAACTTCGTGGTGGTGAGAGGACTGAGCGATCGGTACGTGCGCACAGCATTGAATGGCGCCGAAATCCCATCGCTTGACCCCAAAAGGAGTTCGGTGTCGATGGATCTTTTTCCTACAAACCTCGTCGACATTCTGGTCGTAGTCAAAACACTCAACGCCAATTTGCCTTCGAATTACTCCGGTGCGTATCTCAACGTGCTCACCAAGGACTTTCCGGACAGTTTCACCTTCAACTATTCCACCTCAACGGGATTCAATACGAATGCGACGTTCAACGACAATTTCATCACCAGTTATGCTGGGAATACCCAAGCCTTTGGTTGGGACAACGGAGCCCTCGACATTCCAGAGGGTGTCTTGGGAGAAGAGATTTTGTCGCCGCAATACTCCAATTATTATGATGCGCTCGTCTTGGCTCGTTTTGGAGACGAATTGAATGACTTGGGCGTGTCATCGGCGGCCGACATTGGATCGGGAGAAGGGCAGACTTCCATCTCCAGTATCGTGAACGCCATTGAAGGGATAGACAACGTGGGGCAGGTCAACAATGAATTCATGACCGCCATTCGGGAACAGCAAAACCGGCGGCTGTCGCAGCAAACGCAGGCTTTTGGAAACACATGGGAGCTGCTGAAGATTGCAGCACCGCTGAACCTGTCGAAGAGCATCGCTTTCGG
>CAXDQP010000427.1:0-1570 GCA_963991335.1 uncultured Flavobacteriales bacterium | reverse complement strand
AACCCACAGTGAGCTAAGACCAAGGAGTGATTTTGGACGGCCCCTGGAGTGGTGGATGGGGAGTCGAGGAAGTGATGGACTTTTGGACAGGATTGATGGGGACCACGCAATCCACAGAGGAAGCTGTACCCAATACCGTTTTGCTCGATTTGACCACGGTTGACTTCATTCGTCATTTTGGCGCAAGCGGAGGCCAGGAATTCCACCATTACCGAGTCAATGGTGGGTTGCATGATTGGTTTGGTGCTTGGGGAAATCAAGACATAGACAGCACCGAATTGCTGTGGGATTTCTTTTCCAATGCGTGCGAGCAACCCACAACTGGCGTGCTCAATCCGTTGTCTTCTTCCGCGTTCACTGGTCAGTTGCTGCGCATTACCGACATGCTGGGCAGAACGGTCAATGAAGAAACCGAACGGGGTGGCCTGCTCTTGTATGTCTACTCTGACGGAACGGTGGAAAAACGAATGACCGTAAATCGTTGACTTTCTTGAGGGTGAATTTTCAGGAGGAGAAATTCGTTTGATACGCCAGATTGTGCTGGGGAAGCTGTACAAATCGAACCTTCGCGACCGCAGAAGGGTTGATTGCACATGCCCCCTATCAGTGCTTCCAAAACAAACCTTCACCTTATCTGGTTCAAACGTGATTTGCGGCTACGTGATCACGAACCACTCGCCCGCGCTTTGAAAGCGGCATCTGCGCAAGGCGAAGCCGTATTGCTGATGCATTTGTTTGAACCGGCAGATTTGGTCCATCCCACGACTTCCAATCGTCACCTTCAATTTCGGTGGCAGGCATGGTCTTCATTGGAGGAGGAGGTAAAAGAACTGGGTTGGCCCGTGCGGGTGGAGGCCTTTCGGGTGGAGGCCTTGGAATGTTTCCAATGGCTGCACGAATCGTTTGCCATCCAAGGCATATACAGCTATGAAGAAACGAGTTTGCGGCACACCTACGATCGCGACCTATCCTTAGCATCTTGGTGCGCCAAAAACGAACTAACTTGGTTCGAAACGCCACAGCAAGCGGTCCAGCGAGGCCGCCGATCCCGGGATGGATGGGCGACAGAATGGCATGCAAATATGAACGCTGAACTCACGCATCCGACGACACGTTCTCAATTGATTGGCATCTCAGAGCTCTCCGATTCGGCACTCAATCGTTTCCAGATCCGCACTTGTCCGGAGGTTAAGCATGACCATGATCCGGGGTTAGAAGGACCGTTTCAAATGGGCGGAGAGCGAGATGCGCACCGCTACATGAATTCGTTTTTCGAGGGACGTGTCAAGGGCTACCGTCGGCAGATAGGCCAACCAGCGGCAAGTCGCATTTCATGCAGTCGTTTGTCCCCATATTTGGCATGGGGCTGCTTGAGCATGCGCCAGGTTTTTCAGGCCTACAAGAGAGCCGACGTACCACGTGCAAAGACAGATTTGAAAGCTTTCGGGAGTCGCCTGCGCTGGCAGGGTCATTTTATTCAGAAATTCGAATCTGAGGACCGCTTGGAGTTTGAATCCGTTAACCGCGAATACCAGTGAGTTCAGCATCAAGTCACGCCGGCAACAAACGC
>CAXDQP010000426.1:0-1576 GCA_963991335.1 uncultured Flavobacteriales bacterium | reverse complement strand
CTACACTAGATCGCTCGTCGGCAGCGTCAGATGTGTATAAGAGACAGATTTGTGCTTGTCGCCATCATTATCATTTCAGGGCTGTATAGTTACCTGACAGTACCGAAGGAGAGTTTTCCTGAGGTGGTGATTCCCGAAGTATTCATCGGAACTCCCTACCCCGGAAACAGCCCGTCGAACATCGAAAAACTGATTACGCGCCCGCTCGAAAAAGAAATCAAAACGATTACGGGGGTGGACGAGATCACATCAACTTCCATTCAAGGCTATAGCGCCGTAGACGTAAAATTTGAATTTGATGTGACTTCAGACGAGGCGTTGCGCAAAGTCAAGGACGCGGTGGACCGCGCGAAGGCAGATCCGGATTTTCCGGATGATTTGCCTGCGGATCCCGATGTTTTTGCCTTGAATTTTTCCGAGTTGCTTCCGGTGATGAATGTCAACTTGTCGGGCGATTTCAGCCTCGATGAACTCAAACGTTATGCCGAGGCGTTGGAAGAGGAAATTGAAGAGCTCCCTGAGATTTCCAAAGCGGACATTCGAGGGGTCATGGACAGGGAAGTGGAAGTGGTCGTGGACTACCTGCGTGCGGAATCGATGCAGGTGAGCTTCAATGACATCTCAGGTGCCATTGCACAAGAAAACATTACCATTTCAGGAGGGGATTTGTTGGTCGACAACTTCCGCCGTTCCGTACAAGTGGTTGGGGACTTTGAATCGACAGAAGACATTGAGAATGTCATCATCAAAAGCGAGAACAACTCCCCTGTTTACTTGCGGGATGTTGCCCGGGTGCATTTTGTTGAGCAGGAGAAAACCAGCTATGCGCGCGAGTATTTGCAGCCGGTTGTTTCGCTGGACATCATCAAGCGTGCAGGCGAAAACCTCATCGCAGCATCGAACGGCATCAACAGCATCATCGCAGATGCGAAGGCCGATTACCTGCCCGAGAATTTGAATGTTTCCATCACCAATGACCAGTCCGATCAGCCTCGGACGCAAGTAGATGAAATGCAGAATTCAATCATTTTTGGGGTGTTGCTGGTGGTTGGGGTGTTGCTGTTTTTCCTCGGATTGCGCAATGCGTTATTCGTGGGGGTGGCGATCCCACTCTCCATGTTCATGAGCTTTATGATATTAAGTGCATTGGGAATCACGTTCAATGTAATGGTTCTTTTCTCCCTTGTTTTGGCGCTGGGAATGCTGGTGGACAACGGCATTGTGGTGGTGGAAAACATCTACCGACTGATGGACGAAGGGAAATCACCAATCCAAGCGGCGAAGCAAGGAGTGGGCGAGGTGGCTTGGCCGATCATTGCCTCAACCGCAACCACCCTGGCGGCATTTTTGCCCTTGGCTATCTGGCCCGGACTCATTGGGGAATTCATGAAATACTTGCCAATCACATTGATGATTGTCTTGAGTTCGTCCTTGTTTGTTGCCTTGGTTATCAATCCTGTTCTGACGGCTGCTTTCATGCGGGTGGGGGTGGATGGGGTCAGCAAAAAACGCGCCCATCGGGTAACGCTTTCGCTGGTGATTTTTGGGGGAATATTTTTGGTGGTTGGCGCCACAG
>CAXDQP010000425.1:0-1577 GCA_963991335.1 uncultured Flavobacteriales bacterium | reverse complement strand
AGCTTTATTATATAATTACAGCTATCATTATTTAACCTCAAAAATCAAGGCAACACACCACCTTAAAACACAAAGTCAAGGTCTACCTTTGCACTATGTCCTCCAAGGCTCATTTCATTCCATTGTTGATCTTTTTCAATGTGATTGCACAGGTCTTTATTCCAAGTGCTGAAGGTTCCGCTCAATCACTGGCGGAACAATGGTCTCTGCGCGTTCAACATCGAGCCGAATCACCAGATTTTCGTGCATTTGAACGCATTAAACCTGACTGGAAAGTGCAGGAATCGAAACCTGCATTGAAAGCGGCTGTTCCGGTATTGGATGAACTCGAGACGGCATTGCTTCCATGGGGAGAGAACAAACAGGCCATTGACCAGACCATGCAGGTTTTATTTGAGAACAATTATCACTGTGCTCAAATTATTGGTGTTCTGCACGGACGGTATGGTGCATTCATCGAGAGCGAGTTAGAAAGCGCCTCTCTGCCCAATTCATTTCAATGGGTCGCTGGATTGATTTCAGTATTCAACGCCGCACATGATGAAAACGGTGCTGCAGGCATTTGGGGAATGAGTAGCTCGATGGGGCAAAGGCATGGATTGCTCCGCGCAAGCGGCATCGACCAGCGAAAACTCGTGGTAGAATCGACACGTGCATTCGTTCATGAATTGGAACGCCTCCAACGCAGATTTCCTGCCGATCCGCACAGAGTGCTTGTCGCTTATTGGGAAGGGATGGCCTACGCCACGCGTTGGACTGGGAAACCCGGATACGACGAAACAATCGATGAGAAGTTGATTCTGTTGAAGGTTTTAAGCCGTTTCATGGTCAACATTGAGCGTCCCTCGTTCGATTTGGATTGGGTAGAGCAGGCCCAAACATGGCAACCCCTTGCCTGCGAAGGTGATGGCATCAATCGCGATCAACTGATAGCAGATGGTGTTATCACTGCTCAGGCGCTATCTGCACTTCTGCCTTGGTGGACTTCCGATTTTTTGTCCTGCGTAGATGCATCAAAATATGGAACAAGTATTCCTAGCCTCATTGCAGAGCAAGTCGATGCAGATCCCGAACAGGCGAAGACAGACACCTCAAATGGCAAGACCAATGACGCAGCACCGAGCGATCCATCGGTTGCTAGAATAGAAGATGCTCAAACTCTCAAAGGCTTACGTTGCATTTTGTATACCGTGAAAAAAGGAGATACTCTTTGGAATATTGCCCAGCGTTACCCAGGCATAACCCCTGCGGATTTGGAAGAAATAAATGACATCTCTGATTACATTCGCATCGGCCAAACCATCTGTGTGCCGGATTTAAAATGAAAACCAACAAGCAGCCGGTCTCCCACTCCATCGCTTTCCTAGCAGCTGTATTCTTGGCCCTATCTATCTTCCTCTCTCGACCCGCCTCCTTTGAGACGATCATCTGGAAATTCCCTCGTTGGGTCGACCTTGACGAAGAAGATTCCACGGTCACTGTCGAAGAAATAAAAACATTGTTGGCCGACTACCAGCAGTTCTCTACTCAGGAAGAAATGGATATAGTTTTTAAAGGAGCATTACGTGCACCTGATC
>CAXDQP010000424.1:0-1580 GCA_963991335.1 uncultured Flavobacteriales bacterium | reverse complement strand
ACACTAGATCGCTCGTCGGCAGCGTCAGATGTGTATAAGAGACAGACCATCGTCTTTACCAATGGTGTTTTTGATTTGCTGCACGCAGGCCATGTCACGTATTTGCGCGGCGCACGTGAATTGGGCGATCGCTTGGTGGTCGCGGTCAATTCCGATGCCAGTGTTCGCACGCTCGGCAAAGGCCCAGAGCGGCCTATCAATGACGAAGCATCCCGAAAATTGGTGCTGGAAGCGCTGCGTTCTGTGGACGTAGCGGTGATTTTCTCCTCAGAGACACCGCTTGAGTTGATCATGCAGATTCGGCCGGATGTGTTGGTCAAGGGCGGAGACTACGACCCGAAGGTTCAGGATCGCGAAGCAAAAAATTACATCGTTGGGTCCAGCGAAGTGGCTGGTTATGGAGGGAAAGTCGCGGTAATTCCTTTTGTGAAAGGCCACTCCACAACGCTGATGTTGCAAAAAAGCCGTTCCAAGGTCTGAAACGGCTTTTGCATAGGCTTCGATGAAGCGTTGAAATTAGAACGGATTATACCGTTTCCTCTTCCATGAATTTGGTCGTGAAATCACCGCTCTTGAAGCGCTCGTGGCGCATCAATCGTTGGTGAAATGGAATGGTGGTCTTCACCCCTTCAATGACATATTCATCCAAGGCGCGTTGCATCTTCAAAATGGCTTCGTCGCGCGTTTGCGCGACAACGATGAGTTTCGAAATCATCGAGTCATAATAAGGAGGGATGCTATATCCTGAGTAAACATGCGTGTCTAGGCGAACGCCATGCCCGCCGGGCGCATGGTAATCTGTGATCAATCCGGGACAAGGCGCAAAATTCCGATCGGGATCTTCTGCATTGATCCTGCACTGAATCGCATGCATCTGGGGGTAATAATTTTTGCCGCTGATGTTCTCGCCCGCAGCCAATTTGATTTGCTCCTTGATCAAATCGTAATTGACAACTTCCTCGGTGATGGTATGCTCGACCTGGATTCGGGTGTTCATTTCCATGAAATAGAAATCCCGGTGTGCATCCACGAGGAACTCCACGGTTCCAACACCTTCATACTTTACTGCTTCTGCCGCTTTGATGGCAGCCTTGCCCATCTTTTCGCGCAGTTTGTCCGTCATGTATGGCGAAGGGGTTTCCTCCACCAGTTTCTGATGGCGGCGTTGGATCGAGCAGTCGCGCTCGGACAAGTGACACGCTTTTCCTCGATGATCGGCAGCGATTTGAATTTCAATGTGCCGTGGTTCTACCACGAACTTCTCCATGTACATGTCGTCATTGCCAAACGCCGCACCGGCCTCTCGGCGTGTCGATTCCCACCCTTCAGCGAGACCTTCTTCGTCGTGACAGACTTGCATGCCTTTTCCACCGCCTCCTGCAGTTGCTTTCAGCATTACGGGATAGCCGATTTTCTTTGCAATTTTAGTTGCCTCTTTCAAGCTTTCCAAGATGCCTTCATTCCCGGGAATGGTTGGAACTCCCGCTTTTTTCATGGTCGCCTTGGCAGATGCCTTGTCTCCCATGGACTCGATCATTTCAGGGCTTGCTCCGATGATTTTGATGTGGTTTTCAGCGCAA
>CAXDQP010000423.1:0-1588 GCA_963991335.1 uncultured Flavobacteriales bacterium | reverse complement strand
ATCCAGCAATTTGACACGGCACGCGTTTTGGGTTCCGTTACTGCTGCGCATGGCTGAAAGATCTTATGCCACCCCCATCAATGCGGGAGAAATTGGTTCGCTTCGCCGCTGGGCGATCCCGGTCGATGTGCCCGAAGTGGCCTCTTTAAAACTCGTTCAGGGAACCGAAAACAAACGAACGGATGCGGATGCGACGACGAGCGAATGGCTTCCTGAAATCCGACAAGTTCCAGGGCAAATCGAAGTTCTTTTGGAAGGACTTCCTTTGACTCCGGGTCATTTCATTGTGCGAGATTTGAATCAATCCTGGGCCACGATTGGCTTGAATCAGGATCGCATCGAATCGAATCACGATGCATTTGCTCCCGCAGAATACCTCGCACTGATTGAAGAAAAAGGCTGGGAGCATGTGAACTTGCTCAATGTCACCACATCAAGTTTGCCGCAGATCATCAAACAGACAGAACAAGGCGTGCCCTTGTGGAAAGCCTTTATCATATTTGCACTGATCGCCTTGGCGATTGAGACGATTCTATTGCGCACATGGAAAGCATAATCATCAAAAATGTTCGGGTCGTTGATCCGAGTAGCACGCACAACGGTCAACGCTGTGATGTCCTCATCGCTGAAGGCAACATCATTGAAATTGCCGCCGAACTAAAAACTCCCGACCAGGCGCACGTGTGGGAGTCAGAGGGCGCTGCAATTTCACCCGGTTGGGTGGATTTACAGGCCCATTTTTGTGACCCTGGTGCCGAACATAAGGAAGGATTAGAAAACGGGGCCTTGGCCGCGTCCCACGGTGGATTTACCCGTGTGATTTTGAATGCCAATTCCCTTGAACATCCGGACAACAAGTCGGCGGTCTCCTTTTTGCAAGCGCAAACAGAAGACTTCACTTGCATGCTTCACCCCATGGCTTGTGTTTCTCAGCGAGGAGCCGGAACTGTCCTATCAGAAATGCACGATTTGGCCCGCGCAGGTGCTGTCGCATTTTCGGATGCCCCGCCCATTGATCGGACAGAAATGCTTCGTAGAGCGCTCGAATATGGGAGCACACTCGTCCAACCCATTCTGAGCCTCCCCCTTGATTTGGGGCTAAATGCCGGGGCGCTGATGCACGAGGGCGTTACCAGCACGCACATGGGAGGCACCGGAAATCCGTCGGCCTCCGAAGTCATGCGCATTCAGCGTGACCTCCAAATTGCCAAGTACGCTGGAGGAAGGCTTCATTTCACTGTCGTGTCTACGGCTGAATCAGTCGAATTGATTCGGTCCGCCAAATCCGAGGGGATGAACATAACGTGCGGCACAACGGCAAACCACTTGCGGTTCATCGACGAAGACTTGAGCACTTTTGATGGGACCTTAAAAGTGATGCCACCGTTTCGAGGAACAGCCGACCGCGAAGCGTTACGGCAAGGAGTCATGGACGGTACCATTGACGCCATCGTTTCTGATCATCGGCCAGAAGACTTGGAGCACCATGATGTCGAGTTTAGCCTTTCTTCGTTCGGCATCGCTGGGATTGAATCCACATTTCCCTCAGCCCGTCAAGCCTTGAAAGAGATCTCCGAAGGTGAATCGT
>CAXDQP010000422.1:0-1598 GCA_963991335.1 uncultured Flavobacteriales bacterium | reverse complement strand
CCAAAGCATGCCCACTGGCCAGTGCGAAGCAGCTACCCTACTTCCTCGTCCTTCGGCTACTTTCCGGCCCCAACCATCAAAGACGGTCCAGCGCTGTCCCGATCGGTACCCGCGAATTTCAAACAGCGCCGAAACCGGATTGGGACAGACTTGCCAACACGCATTGGCTTGGATTGCATCGGCTTCAATGGAAAGCGTTGTTTCCAAGATATTCGTCTCCACATTCCCCAAATAATCCCCAATAGAGGCGTCTGGAAATTGAAGCAAATAAACATCATCGCGACCGTTCGAATAACCATCCGTGCGCCCGAGCACCCAAATGCGATTCGATGCATCGCAAAGCATGCTCGCCGGTCGTTCATCCCAAGGAGTCCCAAACGTGGGGCCTCCCTGCCATGCGCCGTTCTCCGCAGACCATCGTGAGAAGAGCAATTCCTCTCCCCCCAAACCCAATCCTTCCGTCATCGAAATGGTGGCAAAATCGCCATCGCTGTACCATTGCAGATCATAAGCTTCGACATCCACTCCTGAGCCGGGAATCTTCTCCAACAATGTATCTCCCGACAGGCTTAGGCAAACAAATGCCAGTCGCATTCCATCCGCAGTTTCCACGTTCATCAACCCGGCAACGGTCGTATCCCGCACATCCAACGCTACCGAAGAAGTAGGTTCATCCCACACGCTCGAATACGTCCACGTTGTCTCACCCGAGGTCAGGTCAAATGCGGTAAACGAAGCACGTTGTTCTACTTCGATGGTTGCGCTTACCAACAAGGTATCCCCCACGATCATGGCATCGGATACAACTTCTTCTTGTTCGGTTCCCCAAGCTGCCGCATCGGAAAGCACCCAATTCTCGTTTGCCCAAACATGGCGCGTCCACTGCACGTCTCCCGAGCCGGATACGTAGGTCGTGCCCACCGACCAAAGCTCACCCGATCGGTCGAAACAGCGCAATGGGAGGTCCCAAGCAGGCGTTCCCCACAACTGGCTGCCCTGGGGCGTTCCATCCGGTGACAATGTTTGCCAGTGCCAATCGTATCCATCCGCGGCGCTTGCATACCGCATGCTCAAAACAGTAATGCGTCCATCCTCATGTTCAACCGCATCCACCGGTTGCAACAAGGGCGAATCACTCACTGTCGTTTCCCAAACGACGTGGGCATTGGAGTCAATACGTTGAACCCATGCTTGTGGTTCGTTGCTCGACGTGCTGTTCGTGGAACTCAAGCTGAGCAAATCTCCGTCCGCGAGCGGAATCAGGCGCACGCCTCGGTCATCCTGCTGACCGCCCCATATGCGCACCTCCACTGTATCGACCTGGGCCAAGGTGCTGAGAGCGGCTCCCAACAATGCCAGCAAAGCCACGAGACACTGCATCACACCTAATGAAATTCGGCGACGAACCGCCCTTGAATCGGCCGGATCCATCATGCGATCAATTTTGAACTGCCTCATGAACCCGTTTCAATTGCTTCAACAAATCATGCAACCGATTCAGCGGAAGCATATTGGCGCCATCCGAAAGAGCTGAAGCAGGATCTGGGTGCGTCTCAATGAATACCCCATTTGCCCCTGCTGCTACAGCCGCTTTGCCA
>CAXDQP010000421.1:0-1607 GCA_963991335.1 uncultured Flavobacteriales bacterium | reverse complement strand
GGGAATATCATGGAACCGCAAACGTTTCCATCCTCGCTTCAAAGTTTACCGTGGAAGGTCCCATCGTCAAAGACAAAGCCTCTTTCATGCTGAGCGGACGCAGGACTTACCTCGACCTGCTACTCAATCCTGTGATCAATTCCATCAATTCGAATGACCCATCGGTTGAGACCGACCCTCGCTACTTTTTCTACGATTTGAATGGAAAGGTCAATTGGAAAGTTGGCCCGAAAGACCGCGTGTACTTGAGTGTTTTCAATGGCAAAGACGACTTTGGTTTGGCGGCAACGGAAAGAGAAGGGGTGAGTGCGACAACCTTTGATTTTGGTTTGGATTGGAAGAACCAAGTGTTGGCAGCTCGTTGGAACCATGAGTGGAGCGCGAAGCTCTTCTCCAACCTGACCCTGACCCAGAGTGAGTACAATTTCAACACCGGCATTCAATTCAGCGAAACCGAAAATAATGCAGACTCCACCTCGTCCAGTTTCGCCAGCCTGTACCGTTCGGGCATTATCGATTATGCTGCGCGCATGGATTTCAGCAATGCCATCAGCAACAAGCATTACCTCCGTTACGGCGGCAACATCACCCTTCGGAAATTCAACCCCGGAGCCACGACACTGCAATTTCAAGACAGTGATTTTCCGGGCATTGACACCACGTTCGGATCTGCGGAACTGGAGTCCGTGGAGCGCTTTCTTTACATCGAAGATGAAGTGCAACTCTCGGATCGAGTGAAAGCCAACTTTGGAGTCCACGCAACAGCACTGCAAGTGAATGGCACGTTCTTCCCTTCGTTGCAGCCTCGGGCCGCTCTGAATTGGAAACTGAAGGATGGCAGTGCTTTGAAGTTTTCGTACGCGCAAATGCAGCAATTTGTGCACCTGCTCACCAATGAGGGACTGTCCTTACCCACAGATTTGTGGGTGCCCGCCACCGACGAGGTCACGCCCCAATTGAGCACGCAATACGCCGCGGGATGGGCCAAGACGTTTGGGGAGATCGAGGTGAGCATTGAAGGCTACTACAAGGCCATGGACGGACTCATCAGTTACCGGGAAGGCGCCAGCTTTGGCAATACGTTCAACAGCCGCTGGGAAGACCAGGTGACTCAAGGGCAAGGAAACGCCTATGGTTTGGAATGGCTCTTCCAGAAGAAAATTGGACGCACCACCGGTTGGATAGGCTACACCCTCAGTTGGGCCAACCGGCAATTTGACGCCATCAACAGTGGGGATTGGTTTCCCTACACCTATGACCGGCGGCACGACGCCTCCGTTGTGTTGATGCACCGATTTTCCGATCGCATCGACTTCTCAGCGACTTGGGTTTACGGCACAGGACGGGCGCTCACTTTGCCCGAGTCCACCTTCCGGACGTTTTTGCCATCGAGTTTCACCACAGCCTCCAGCAATTTCGATGGATTAAATGTGGAGGTGCCGAGCGAGAAAAATGCCTACCGCACCAGCCCGTATCACCGGGCAGACCTTTCGCTCACATTGTCCAAAGAAAAAGCGGCTTATTCGCGTTCCTTCATATTTAGCATCTACAACGTCTACAACAACCTCAACCCCTTCTTCTCCCTTGTGGAGGAAGATGTTGACGGT
>CAXDQP010000420.1:0-1616 GCA_963991335.1 uncultured Flavobacteriales bacterium | reverse complement strand
AAGTTGTACGTTGGGTTGATGTTCACCTTCTGGCCAATAACAGGATTCAATCGAACTTCACGGTGCAACATGTTGCCAGCGAGGTCCATCAAGATAATTTGTGTTTCTCCTTTCAAATCCTTCTTAAAAGTGACTGAAAGCTGATCAATAAATGGATTTGGATACACAGAGAATGTTGCTCCAAACTCAGTAGCACGTGCATCAATGGCATCGTTGCTGTACGGGTTTCGGCTAGATTCAAGGGCTTCTGTTGTAGCGCGCACCTCTTGGATGCCGACCGCTGTAGAAATGTAACCGTCCAACTTCCAGCCGTACAAGTACAAGTCGTATTTCTCGTCAGTGTAGTAACGACCTACAATCACGATGTCCGTTGAAATCGCTCGGATTTTCAGGTTGTACCGCTCGCCTTTGTTTACTTCAGCAATAAGCTTCGAAGTCACTAGGCCATTGAATCCTTCTCGAACAGTCAATTTAGCGCGATCCAAGATGTTTCCGCGAAGATCTTCAATCATCACTTCGATTTTTCCTTGATTGCTGGATTGCTTCACAATGGCATATGCCTTGGAGACGACACCATCAGCGCATGCATTGAAAGATTGAACAACAACATCGCCTTGATTGAGCAAAAGAACTTCAGATCCTGTCTCAGCCTTCGCAACACAATCGTGTTTGAGGTTATCAAAAGGACCAGCAGTAGCGTTCAATGCTGCTGTTTGAGCTTGGGCAGAAGTCGCTCCCATTAAGATGGCAGCGGCTGCGAGGGTGTAAAACTTTTTAAGTTTCATGGTATAGAGGTATTAGAATTTTCGAATTGTATTTCGAGTTCTTTTACGCCATGAGATCAGAAAAGGTTACAAGATTGTGAAATATAAGAATTAAAACACTTATAATCAGTTGTTTGTGATTGTATTTTGAGCTACAGGGAGAGCGTTGTATCCGCTTGGATGTAGTCCTCTTGACGGTCATTTGTGCAGATGACCAATGTGGTTTGCTCCGGAAAGTTCATCAGTTGTTCTCGGTACCAGTCAATGCCCGCTCTATCTAAATTGGCACAAGGTTCATCAAGCACAATGAGTCCTGATGCCGTGCACAGGCTCACGGTCAACAGCACCCGCTGTTTCATACCTGAACTTAATTCAGCGAACCGAATGTGCATGTGGGACTGAAGTCCAGCGTCATGCAACGAGGTTACTGGATTCGCATCTTGACGCCAATTCCGGAACGTACCATGGAATCGTAGAATTTCTTCGATGCTCAAGTGGGGATGCAGGGACGTAGATGGCCCGGTAAAGGAAGCTTTGAGGAGCAGCTCCTGCTGGGGCAAGTCGACGTCATTTTGGCACCAAGAATTGGTTCCTTCTGTCGAAGTTTATTGCCCGGTTAAGATTTTCCCTAATGTACTTTTTCCACTCCCGTTTTGCCCGTTGATCACGGCGTGAGTTCCGGCTTTGATTTCGGAGCTTACTCCTTTTAGCACGGGCTTCCCTTCCAGGAATTCATGCCCCAAATTATGGAGTTCAATGGCAATGGGAGTCGGCGTTGCGGGGGCCATGGTCGATTTAACTGGCCCGCGGATGATTCCGTAGTCTGAAGCACTGATGGATCCGAGTACGATG
>CAXDQP010000419.1:0-1633 GCA_963991335.1 uncultured Flavobacteriales bacterium | reverse complement strand
TTTCTCAGATTCGAATATTGACTCCTGAATTGTTCGTTCAATTTGGGCCATTCGAATAGGAGGGGTGGGCGGAAAGCACGGAGGGGGATTTGAAGAATTTTGGGCTTCGGCGTAAAGCGATTCTGAGGTTGCGGTTAGCTCACCCGTGTAAGTGCTGCCCGTTGATTCTGCATCTGCTACCTCCAGCGCACATGGAATTTCCTTGACGAGTGTGGTTTTTGTTGCTGAGTCGTTCGGAGCCCTCCACTCAAATTGAATCAGCGCCGTCGGAGCGGAGCAAGGCCCTTGCCAGGACCAGATCGAATCGTGCCACAAACTGTCAATCGCGGGCACGGTTCGAACAGACTGGACATGTGCGAGAGGAATACGAACGGCATTGGAATCGCCTGCCAGGGAATCATTGCCGAGGATCAGGGATGTAGACTGAGCATTCGCGGCTTGGACGAAACCGATCGTTATAAGCATGAAGCCGCTGCGCTTGAAGGCGCATGATAGAGTGCCCAATGAATTCAAAAGATGCGGTTTTGCAATCGGTGTGGCAGAAACGCTGTCCAACGCTTTCGAAATTCAATGTCACCTCCATCCACGACTTCCGGATGGAGAACAGCGGCTGCGAAAAGTGCGATGATTGTGCTGATGATAGCGACCACTGCGTGCGCGAGATGGATGGTCAAGGGCGATGCCGAAGGCACATAGATGGCCATTGCGTACTGAAGCACCTGGGACAAGATCCCCAATAGAGCGGCTGCGATGAGCAAAGACTTAATGCCGGGCACAATGGACCGCATGGCATCCAAGAAGTTCCACTCTGCAGAGCGGAGCGCCCACGTGCTCAGGAAAAGAAATTGTACGATGGTCCAAATTGTCACGGACCAGGCGACCCCTTCAATGCCCCATCCAATGGAAAGAACAAACCAGGAGGAAAGCCCCAGACCCGCGAGGTAAATTGATTTGATTAGAATCGCTACGTTCAGCGCATCCACCGCTCGAATGAGCGCATCCGCCAATTTGATCATTGATCGAAATGCAACGCCAATGAACAGCACCCGAACAATGGGTTCCGCTTCTGCATAGGGCTCACCGAGCAGCAAGGCAGCTACATCTCCTGCAAACCAGGCCAAAGCCAGGCTGCCGGGGAAGGTCAGCCAGGCGATCAGGCCAAGCGCTCGTTGAAGCACGCTTTGCAGCGCAACTTTTTCATTTTGAATGGCGGACATTCCGCTGAATAGGACACTGTCGCCAAGTTTTCCAAGGATGCTTACAGGCAATGACATGAGGTAAGCAGATCGGTCATAAAGCCCCGTGGTCGTCCAGCCCCTTGCCGCATCGCTCGGGTTGTCCATGGCTCCCGTCGATCCTGATTGTGCATGATGCCCAACCAAAACGGTATCTACTTTGCTGGAGGCGTAGTTTAATAAGTTGTACAAAGTGGCTCGTCCCCCGTAGGATAGCATTGGCGCCAGCGGTCGCCAGCTTTGTGGCTTCCAAGCTCCGTGGGCTTCTGCGGGCTTGAACAGCCAATACATGATCCCGAGCGCGGCATTTTGACTGAGCAATGCGCCTACATAAGACCAGACGCCATAGCCCGCATAGGCCATGCCGAGTCCAATCATCAAATTGCCAATCACCATGC
>CAXDQP010000418.1:0-1650 GCA_963991335.1 uncultured Flavobacteriales bacterium | reverse complement strand
AACACTCAAATGGTTCGGCATCATGCGCCCAACCGATTTGGACAACTTCTGATTTGATTCCGAATTCACCATGAAGAATATCCAACACACCATCCTCGCATCCGTTGCTATTGCAGCGTGCATGATGTTTTCCACTGCAGCCACTGCAGGGAATCCCGATCGAGCCGGCTCTGCCGGTGCCGGTCAATTGCTCATCAACCCATGGGCGCAATCCAATGGCATGGCCGGAACCAACATGGCCATTACGGCTGGATTGGAAGGTTCTTTCCTCAATGCCGCTGGACTGGCATTCGTAAACCAAACGGAGCTGCGCTTCGCCAACACCCAGTTCCTGTCCGGATCGGGCATCTCGCTGAATACGATCGGTTTTGCGACCTCCGTCGGTGACGGAAGCGTTTTGGGCTTGACCGTAATGACCATGGGGTTCGGAGACATTCCAATCACCACAGAAAACCTTCCTGAAGGCGGGATTGGTACATTTTCTCCGGCGTTCTCGAACATCGGAGTGACCTATGCAAAAGCGTTTTCCAACTCCATTTATGGTGGGATGACCGTGCGCATTGTTGGTGAATCCATCTCGAACGTACGGTCCTCGGGGGTCTGCTTCGATGCCGGCATCCGCTACAAGTCCGGAGACAAGCTCAATTTTGGCATTGCATTGCGCAACGTCGGTGCTCCCATGCGTTATGCCGGTGACGGTCTCACTGTCACAGCTACACCACAAGGAACCGCCACATCCTTGACCATGTTGCAACGCAGCGAGCGGTATGAGCTTCCTTCTTTGGTCAACATCGGTTTCGGTTATGAAGTCTATACCATTGGAGCAGTCAATGCTACACTCACGGGACAATTCATCTCCAATTCATTCACCAAAGATCAATTTGGAGGGGGCTTGGAAGTAAACCTCGGTGACAACTTTACACTTCGTGGAGGTTACCTCTGGGAAGATGGAGTTGGTACGGAGGATCGGTTGACTACTGCATTCACTGGCCCATCTGCAGGGTTTTCGTTGAAGGTTCCCGCGAACAGCGAAGGTGCAATCATCGGTATTGATTACAGCTACCGCACGACCAATCCGTTCAACGGAAACCACAGCATCGGCATTCACTTGGCGATCTGATTGATCAGACCATTCCAACCGTAGAAACGCTCTCAAAAGCTGTTCACGGCTGATTTTTATATCTTTGCGTAAGAAGAAAGCTCGATTCGGTTCGGGTTTTCTTTTTTTTGCGCTGGCCGGTAAGGCCCCTTTTCCATCCACTGCCCGCACGGGAATCAATCCAAGACCATGTCGAACATCTCCTATTTCACCAAAGAAGGATTGCAAAATCTGAAGGACGAAGTCCACCAATTGGAAACGGTTGAAAGGCCGAAAATTTCAGCTCAAATTGCCGAAGCACGAGACAAGGGTGACTTGAGCGAGAATGCTGAGTACGATGCCGCAAAAGAGGCGCAAGGACTTCTGGAAGCCAAAATCTCGAAGCTCAAAAACACCCTTGCCAGTGCCCGCCTTGTGGACGACTCGCAAATCGATGATTCCAAAGTCTACATCTTGAGCACGGTTCGCATCAAAATCATGAAGATCAACGCGGAGGTCACGTACACCTTGGTCGCGGAGAACGAGGCTAATTTGGCGCTCAAGAAAATTTC
>CAXDQP010000417.1:0-1652 GCA_963991335.1 uncultured Flavobacteriales bacterium | reverse complement strand
GTGGTCCACGGTCGTTGCGAATGCGATCAAAAATATCCAAGGCGATAGGTTTAAATAAGCGACAAACTTACCATCTAAGGCGTATTAAACCTTAGATTTCAAAGGAGACTTCTCCGAAATTTTCCATCATTCACGATTTTGAGGCCAAAAACAGGAAAGTTTTGCCAAAATAAACGGGGCTTCTTGCTGAGATATGCAAAGCCAATTACCTTCGCCCCCACGATGCCACTATATCCAAAATTGCCGAAGCACACGGCTTACATATTTAGCCCTGGAGCCTTCGTTCACATGTTGCTTGGGTCAATCTTCGTCTCGTTGGTTCTCTTGAGCAGTTGCAGCGATTACAACAAGATCATGAAGAGTACCGATTTGGACTACAAGTACGAGAGAGCACTCGGATTCTTGGACAGCAACAAGTGCTTTGGTGCACTCCCCCTGTTGGAGGAAGTGGCTAGCTTGTCGCGCGGAACAGAACGTGCCATTGATGCGGCATTTTACCGCGCGCAAGCCCATGAATGCGTTGGAGACTTTTACCTCGCACGGTACCATTTTAAGACCTTCGCGAAAACATTCCCCAACGACAGCAGAGCGGAATCTGCTCAATTTCAAGCTGCTATCTGCAGTTACAAATTGAGTCCAAAAGCTTCCTTGGATCAAAGCGAAACAGATGCTGCAATCAGCGAATTTCAGCTCTTTATGGACCGATACCCCTCCACACCATACCGGGACTCGTGCCAGACGCTTGTGGACGAGCTGCGCTACAAAATGGAAGTGAAGTCGTACGAATCCGCGAAACTCTACCACCGCACCCAGAAGTACAAGAGCGCTGTCATTGCCTTTGAGAATGCCTTGAAAGATTTTCCAGACACACCTTTCCGCGATGAAATCCAATGGCTCATCGTGGATAGCTACTATCAATATGCCAAAATGAGCACCGAACGAAGGAAATTGGAACGATTCAACGATACCATTGAAGCTTTTCTTACCTTTGTCGCCCGTTTCCCTGATAGTCAATACATGAATGATGCGCAGGCCATTCACGCAAAGAGCATCAATGCCATTGAAAATCTGGAGGCCAACCAAACCATTGAATGACCATGAACTTCAAGTCCATCAAAGCTGAAAAGACGACCGAAACCCGCGACAGTCATGAGCTGGAGAAGAGCGGAACAGGCAACTTGTTTGAAACCATTGTGGTGCTCAGCAAGCGCAGCAACCAATTGGCCGTAGAGATGAAACAAGAACTCAACGCCAAGTTGGAAGAGTTCATTACCCCCACGGATTCATTGGAAGAAGTGTTCGAAAACCGCGAACAAATCGAGATTTCAAAATTTTACGAGCGTCTCCCAAAGCCCCACAGCGTGGCTCTGGCAGAAATGGGAGAAGGACTTCTCGGCATCGACGTGAAGGAAGAGGCTGAAGAAGAAGCCGAAGCAAACGAAGATTGAGCACCTGGCGGAACGCATTTGCCGCCATGTTGCAACACAAGAAAATTTTACTGGGAGTTACAGGAAGCATTGCGGCCTACAAGTCAGCTCTGCTCGCCCGCGAATTGCAGCGTCGAGGTGCAGAGGTGCGCGTGGTCATGACACCCTCCGCTGCAGAATTTATTACACCATTGACCCTTGCCACCTTAACGGGGCATCGGGTAT
>CAXDQP010000416.1:0-1660 GCA_963991335.1 uncultured Flavobacteriales bacterium | reverse complement strand
CCTTATTTAGCACAACATTGGAACCCGTGGAGACCATTATTCCACCCAAGAATGCATTGCATCCTCCCGGGGTGTCAGCCAACAAATGGGTCAGCATGGCCGTAGTCGTCGTCTTGCCGTGGGTGCCTGCAACGGCAAATGTTTCGAAATTTTGCGCGATCAATCCGAGCATTTCACTCCGTTTTAAGACGGGCAATTGGAGCGTGGTGATTCGTTCGAAGACCGGATGACTGCTCGGCACAGCCGGTGTTCGAACCACTCCTGTTGTTTTGTCTTTTTCGGGATCGAACCAATGATTGAAGTGACGGGTGTCGTTGTCGAATCCAATGGGAATGCCTTCATCCTCCAATTGAGATGTTAGCGTAGTTTGGGTTTTATCATAGCCTGCGACGTCCAACCCCAATTGTTTCGCGTAACGCGCCAATCCGCTCATTCCGATGCCCCCAATTCCGACGAAATAGAGGCGTTCAACGACGTGTTCACCCCATTTCATTGGGAATGAATAACGAGTTTTTCGAGCGCCGCCACGACTTCATGTGCCGCTTTGGGCCGCGCCGCACCGCGCAATGCATCTGTCAGCGATTTCTGACGCACGGGATCGTTCAAAAGCTGAGTCAATTCCGGCTCCAATTGCTCGACTACGTCGCCATCTGGAATCAAAACGGCTCCACCGCGATCGCTCAAGGACCGTGCATTTTTGGTTTGATGATCCTCGGCAACAACGGGCGAAGGCACCAACAAGGTGGGCTTGCTCACCAACGCCAATTCGGCGATGGACATGGCTCCGGCACGGCTTGCAATCACATCGGCAGCGCAGTAAGCATGGTCCATCCGGTCAATGAAGCCAACACAAACAATGCGCTGGTTAGCAGGCATTGGCAATGCTTCAAGTTCAGCTTGCATCGTTGCTTGGAATCGTGCGCCGCATTGCCAGAGTAGGTCGTAAGGCAGCTCTTTTTTGTCAGTGGCGATTCGACGGGCCATGGCCATCACCGCCCCATTCATGGACCCAGCCCCAAGGCTTCCTCCCATGATGAATGCGACGGGCCGGTCGCCCGTTAAACCGAAGTGTTCCAAAGCTGCAGTGCGTTGCTCGGAGTTGATCAACTGGATTTTTGTGACATTTTCCCGCAGAGGATTACCGGTTTCGATGATTCGATCCTTTGGGAACCAACGATCCAAACCAGGGAAACCTGCACAGATGAGTTGCACTTTGGTCGCGAGTAAGCGATTCGTGATGCCGGGAAAAGAGTTTTGCTCTTGAATGGCCGTGGGGATTCCACGCAAAGCTGCGCGGTACAGCAAGGGCCCACTCGCAAACCCACCAACTCCTACCGCCAATTGTGGCTTGAATTTTCGAATGATTCTTCCGGCCTTAAACAGACTGCTGAGGAGCTTAAAGGGGAATGTCAAGTTGCGCAAGCTGCGCCAATTGCGATCGATTCCAGAGATCCAAAGCCCTACGATGGCGTACCCTGCCTTTGGGACCTTTTCCATTTCCATCCTTCCTTTGGCGCCAACTAAAAGAATCTCGCACTGGGGATGACGCTGCCGGATTTCATCAGCAATGGCCACTGCCGGATGGATATGACCTCCGGTTCCCCCTCCTGAGATGATCACACGTTCTAGGCCTGTGGTTGCAGCTTCTCTACTCATGATG
>CAXDQP010000415.1:0-1663 GCA_963991335.1 uncultured Flavobacteriales bacterium | reverse complement strand
CGCATTTTCAATCTCGACAAACCGGTTCTGAGCCATCAACACTACATACTCCGTATCACTCGGCCCGTTCTCGTAATCGATCAACTCCAGTGCCTCCTCCTGAAGCGGTCGACCCTTCCGTTCCATGGACATTTGCGCTTGCTGCACCGCAATGAACATCGATTTTTCGCGATCGGAAATGAATTGATAATTCGCCTGGATGGAGTCGCCATGCACAAATGCAACGACTGCCGATTTTCCATCTCGAATGCCCTCCGGCAATTCAGCATTGCTCGTCTCGACCACCTGATAGGTCAAGAAACCCGACCATAAGGCTAACAACACGACGGCTCCAACTGTGATTTTTTCGTTCATATTAATCGTTTGAATGTTCTAAGAATCCTGCACGCATCGAGACAAATCCGTGCAATACGGACTCGGCCATTCGGTTTGCCAAATCTTCCAATGCCGGAATGCTCGTATCCGTTTGATCGACTTTAAACACTTGCTCATAGCGATCCAATTCAAAACGCAGCTGGTACTTTTCATTCCAGCTGGTCACGGTAATTCGCATCAAGCGATGTGGGATTTGACAGACCGTTCGCATGCTTTTCCAATTTAATTTGGCCGTGAAGATAGAATATCCACGATGACCAAAGCCGAGCAATGGGACCCTTCCCTCGAAAACATTCTGGATGCGTGTCCTGCTGCCATCTGGCGAGAAATGGCATGGGCCATTGGGAGCGCACCCATGCTGGAGGCACACCCGCCCGAATTGCCGTTTCTCTGGCGCACCGATTACCTCACCCGCGCACTTCGGTCCTTTCGAGATTTGTTAGCCCATTGGGAGGTAGAAAACCACTCTGAAATCGACGTGCTCGGAGATCGTCCAATGCGCTTGGGAAAACGATTCGAACAGCTGGTCAATTGGTGGTTTGAGGCGTGCCCTGAATACGAAGTCCTTTCCAAGAATCTGGTGATTCAAGGGAGGGATCGCACACTGGGCGAAATGGATCTAATCGTGCGCGACACGCAAGATTCTCAGGTTCTTCACTTGGAACTCGCCTGCAAATTTTATTTGCAAACCCGCGTCTCCGGCTCCTGGCATCATTGGGTTGGCATGGATCCAAAAGACCGACTTGATTTGAAATTAGACAAACTCGAAAGTCAATTGAAACTCGACAAAAGACCGGAAACCCAGTCGATTTTACGCGATCGGGGAATTCGAATTGACACGAGAGCCGCCTGGGTGAAAGGCTGGTGCTTTGTTCACTACCGAAACGCGATGCGCGCAAAGCTGCCATTTCAGGCACACCGTTCTGTTTCATCCGGTTGGTGGTGCACATTGAGCGAATGGGGCTCTATCTGGCAGGACCAAAGCTCCTGGATTTTGATACCCGCGGAACATTGGCTCCGAATCCAACACGAAAAGGAAGATGCCCTTCTGATTCACAGCTTGCGGGATATAGAACAGGCAATGATTGAATGGAAGCATACAATGGTGGCACAAGTAGAAACATGCAATGGACGATGGAAGGAAATCATGCGTGGTATCATCGTCAGGGATGCATGGCCGAATGTGTGAAACGTGCCTCACGTTAAACCTTTCTGCAAAATGAACGTTCTTAGCATAAGAACCTGTCTCTTATACACATCTCCGAGCCCACGAGACCAGAGAGGATCT
>CAXDQP010000414.1:0-1663 GCA_963991335.1 uncultured Flavobacteriales bacterium | reverse complement strand
CCCTATATCAATGTACACCGGACCAGTGGTCGTCACGTCGGTATTGGTCATGAATTCAAGCACGGTTACATACGGACTGTTCAAGCAGTCAAACTCGAGGTTTTGCGCATAATTGAGCGAAACAGCCTCAGGCACATCACCGCAGGCCGGTACCGGGTTGTTGCAATCCTGAGCTTGGCCCATGGAAGCAATCAATGCGAGGCCGATGGCCCATGAATAGTGTGAGAGGTGCATGGTTAAAAAACGTTTCATTCGTTCATTTCATATGTGACCAATATGGCCGCTTTTTCAACAGCTTCGCCCACTTGGGCCTCTACTCCTGCAATCACTCCGGAACGCGGCGCACGGATCACGTTTTCCATCTTCATGGCTTCCAACACCAACAAAGGATCTCCCTCATCAACCGAAGCTCCTGACGCGACCATCACCTGTAGTATCTTCCCAGGCATCGGTGATTCTACGTGTTTTTCTTGGGTTTCAACATTCGCAGACATGCCCATCGCTTCCAAAAGCAATTGCTGGGGCCCCAACACTTGAAGCGCTTGCACCACACCGTTTACCCGAATGGTCACATTGCCTTTTGCGTCAGGTCCGTCCATGCGTTCGATGCGCACATTTCGGTTGCCCATCCGCACGTCGAAAACGCCCGGGGCGAGCTGTTTCCAGTCCCACGATTCTTCCGATCCCGGAGCAACTTGCTCCACTCGGCCATCCGGCCAACGAACTTCCCATTCCATGAAGGCAAGTTAGGAGGATTTTCGCGCGAACTTTGGGGGGTGTACGGGATTTACATTCACATTCCATTCTGTAGAACTGCATGTCACTATTGTGACTTTCACTTCTCCACCAATTTGCGCACCATGGAAGCCATGGGAAAGGCGTTGATGCAGGAGTTGGATTGGAAAATGATGGCGGCACAAGAACCTGTTTCTACTGTTTACTTCGGAGGTGGAACACCTTCTTTGTTTGATTTGGATCAATTGGAACGGTTGGTAAGTCGGTGCCTCGCAACAGGCGCGCACCCCTCTGAAATCACCCTCGAAGCCAATCCGGAAGACATCACCGACGAACGGCTAAAGGCCTGGCTCGCCATGGGAATCACCCGGTTGTCAATTGGTGTGCAAACCTTCGATGATGACCGTTTGCGATGGATGAACCGAGCGCATTCTGGTCAACAAGCCACCGATGCCATTTTGAACGCTCATGCGTTGGGTTTCCAGCATTTGTCCGCCGATTTGATTTACGGCTTACCAGACCGAAAAACGCCTTTTGCTGAAGACCTTGACAAGGCCTGTGGCTTGCCCGTCGATCATTTATCAGCCTACATTCTAACCGTTGAAGATCAAACCGCATTGGGCCGAAACGTGCAAAAAGGGCTTGAGTCTGTCGCGCCCGAATCACTCGTCGAAGCGGAGTATGCCTTGCTTTGTTCACGCGCTAAAGAAGCGGGGTTCGACCATTACGAAGTGTCAAATTTTGCCCGGCCCGGAGGGCACGCCCAACACAACCAACACTATTGGACCGGTCAGCCCTTCCTCGGCATTGGCCCTGGCGCGCATGGTTTCGACGGGCACCAGCGGTTGGCCAATGTTTCCACTAACCCCCGCTACCTCGCCGCCGTTGAAAAAGCGCAAAACCTTGAAGAGCTGCCGGTAGAACGGGA
>CAXDQP010000413.1:0-1671 GCA_963991335.1 uncultured Flavobacteriales bacterium | reverse complement strand
GCCCTCCACATGAATTATCGAACCAACACTTGGTGGGCAAACGTGCGTCCGCCTGCGAAATGCAGTTGGACCAAATAGGCACCCGCGTGCAGGTTGTCGACAGTCCAACGGAGCGCCGCGGTTTCGTTGCGCTGATCGTAGACGCGTGCACCTTGGATGCCAAAGATCGAGACCCGCTCAATGGATTGGTCCGCTTCGATGGTGATGGTGCCATCGACCGATGGGTTGGGATACACCGAAGTTGCAATGCTTTGTGTCATTGTTTCCACCTGGCTGGGATTGCAAGCGCAGCTGTGGCTGCCCAATCCGTTCCAGGTATTCACGGCCAAGGTGTCATATTCTGCGAATGTGTTGAAACTGATGGGGGGGATGGTTACTCCTTGCTGGACTTCGTATTTGCGGCGCAAGGTGTGGTTGGAAGTGAGCCAAGCGGCGCCATCTCCGATGTCGATGTAGCCATTGGCTTCGTCGTTGGTCCATGCCACTCCAGGGTCTTCTCCCGGCTTGCCGAAAATGTCGACCACGTTATCGCCATTTTTGACCAGTACCAATGCGTCGTCGCCATTCATATAAGTTGGAGCCGGGTATGGATTGTCCAATTGATCTGCAAATGCCTGCATCGCGGGATCGACTGCTGGCGAAATTGCGCCTCCTCCCAACTCAACATCTTCCGTTTGTCCATTGACCAATACCCAAGTTCCGAATGCGTCGATGGTACCGAGTAAGTCCACCCAATCCGTCGCTGTGCCCTCGCCATTGCTCCAACGTTGGAGTTGATAAGCGGATAAGTCAATCGCTTCGCTGGTTGGGTTATAAAATTCCAATCCTTTGTTGTTCCCTGTTCCCTCCATGTATTCGGAAATGAAAATATCCGTGCATTGCGCATTGGAGAAGAGAGGCATCAAGAGGGCTGCGCCCAAAAGCTGAGTAGTGAATCGCATGTGATTTGGTTTCGTGTGAATTCGCCGCAATTTAATGTCGAAATTGCCCAAGTCAATGAGAACTTTTGAATTCGAACACATTCGCGACCACTGCCTTTCAAAATTGGCTGTAACGGAGTCGTTTCCTTTTGATGAAAAAACCATGGTATGGAAAGTCGCAGGCAAGGTATTTGCCATTGCCAATGTGGATGATTTTCGAGGTGTTTCGCTGAAATGCAATCCCGAACGTGCCATTGAGCTTCGGGAGCAATTTGAAGGGATTCGTCCGGGATGGCACCTCAACAAAAAACATTGGAATTCGGTGAGTGCTGAGCTGGACGTGGAATGGAGCTTAGCGCGTGATTTGCTCGATCATAGCTACGCTTGTGTGGTTCAAGGTTTGACAAAAAAATCCCGAATGGAGCACGGGTTATAAACAGCATCGCTCGCGTTGCCTCGTTCCTGCTTATTCTTGTAACATGGAGCTGACAACACTGGACTGGGCAATCGTCGTGGGATACTTTGCCCTTGCGCTTGTCATTGGTTTATGGGCCTCGCGCGATGCAGGCAAAATCGCCAAAAGTTTTTTTCTCGCCGGTCGCAATATGCCGTGGTGGTTGTTGGGAATCAGCATGGTGGCTACGACCTTTTCCACCGACACGCCAAATTTGGTCACAGGACTGGTCCGTGAGCAGGGGGTGAGCGGCAACTGGGGGTGGTGGGCCTTTCTGCTCACCGGCATGCTCACGGC
>CAXDQP010000412.1:0-1674 GCA_963991335.1 uncultured Flavobacteriales bacterium | reverse complement strand
ACGATACCCTGCTGGATGTAGGTGAAGCATATACAAAAACGGAAAAATTCGTTGATGAAAACCGTTCAAGCCTAACTTATGGCATCGGGGGTGTCGCGGCGTTGATTGTAGCCGTTCTCGCCTACCAAAGTTTCATCGCGGCTCCGGCCGAAGCGCAAGCAGAAGAAAGCAGCTGGCGAGCTGAGAGTTATTTTGAAATGGACTCTGTGGATCTCGCAGCCTACGGTGATGGTTTCGCTGCCGGCCTTGAAGAAATCATGAATGACCACAGCGGCACTGCAGCTGGTGCACGCGCAGCTTATCGCATGGGAATCGTTCACCGCGACGCCGGTGCTTTTGAAGAAGCGATTGCTGCTTTCGAGCAGGCCGAAGCGAACGACGACGTTATCGCGACGCTCGCAGCTGGAAACATCGGAGACTGCCAAGTTGAATTGGGCGATTATGATGCCGCAAGAGCCGCTTTCAATTCCGCAATTTCTGCGGCTGAATCCGGATTGGCTGAGGCAGTCTTGGCCCCCATGTTTTTGTACAAAGCAGCATTGGTAGAGATGGAATTGGGAAGCAACGCTACCGCCAAATCACATCTCGACCGCATTGTAAACGATTACCCCAAGAGCCAGCAAAAGAATGGCGCTGCCGCAATGGCCGCCTCCCTCGCTGGCAAATGAGTGAATCCCTTTGATTCAAAGCCAACTGCATGGCCACTACTGGAAAAAACTTAAGTCATTACGACCGGGCAAATTTGCCCAACGGTGCCCACTTTCGCGTGGGCATCGTCGTTTCTGAATGGAACGATACCGTCACGAATGGCTTGCGGGATGGAGCATTGCGGGTCTTGAATGACGCAGGCGTCACCCTCGAAAACACGCCCATTCACTATGTTCCAGGAGCATTTGAATTGCCCCTTGCATCAAAATGGATGCTGGAAGGAACGAATCCATGCGATGCTGTCATCGCAATTGGCGCCGTGATTCGAGGCGAGACCGCTCACTTTGATTACGTATGCCAAGGTGTTACACAAGGCTTGATGCAGCTCGGCCTTTCTTCAGGCAAGCCCGCTATTTTCTGTGTATTGACCGATGACAACATTGATCAATCTCGCGCACGTTCCGGCGGCGAACATGGCAACAAGGGCATTGAAGCAGCTGTTGCTTGCCTGAAAATGCTCGCACTGAAGACGCAACAAGCCAATCCAAGCTGAGCCGCATGCACACATTGGCCGCCTGGTTCCGGCAAAATCCCCTCAAAGGAATTCTTCTCATCGGACTTGGGTTTCGCATCGCCGCGGCCATCCATTCTCCTGGATACTTGATGCACGATGATCACTTTTTGGTAATTGAAACGGCAGCCTCGTGGGCAGAGGGCGAAGATTACAACGCTTGGATGCCTTGGACACAATTGGAGAAGGGCATCGAAAATCCTACGCCGCACCAAGCCAATCTCGCGTATCCGGGATTGATTTCGGGGTTATTTCGATGGATGCTGGCTGCTGGAATCGTAGCACCTACCACACAAATGTTTTTGATCCGGCTCATTCACGGTCTGTTCAGTTTGTTGATCGTCGGGTTGGGCTACCGAATCGCAGAAGCGCTGGGTGGCCGAAAAAGTGCGATTTGGGCAGGATTAGCGCTCGCAGGATTTGCCTGGTTTCCGCTTTTGGGCGTTCGGCAATTG
>CAXDQP010000411.1:0-1691 GCA_963991335.1 uncultured Flavobacteriales bacterium | reverse complement strand
CTTCTTCAATCACGGGGGCCACTGCGCTGACGATGGGCTGATCCGAATCAATGCCAAACGTCGCTTCAATCCATTCACCAGCTGCTTCGGGCAGCTCAGAACCTTTTACGGGCACCACGGCAAGAGGAGCGTCCAAAGTTCCAAAGAGCTCAGTGACTACCGCTTCAATTCCGTTGAATGCGCTGAGAATAGCAATCATCGCTGTAGTCACAGCGGCGATGACAAACATGGAAATCCCGGAAATCAGGTGGGTCAGGCTTTTGGACCGCCGAACCCAGGCATAGCGCCATGCAAGACGAATAGGGAGTTTCACGTTGCGGCTTTATTTTTTCAGCGCATTGTTGATCGACTCATAGTAGTCAAGGCTGTCGTCGAGGTAAAAATTCAACTCGGGAATTACCCGCACTTGCTTGCCAATTTTATCGCTCAATGCCTTCCGAACGCGCCATCCTTCCTGTTTCACCGCCTCCAAAGCTACTTTTTTGTCGGGTACCGCCATGAAGCTCAAGTAAACTTTGGCCAGTCCCAAATCGGGCGACATCCGCACTTGGGTTACAGAAATGAACATCCCTGCAAACCAAGAGCTACTATTTTGCTGAAACAAAACACTCAAATCGCGCCGAATGAGTTCGGCTACTTTTTCTTGTCGGATGGCTGCCATGGAGCAAAGGTCGCAAACTCAGAGCAACTCCGCTACAGATGGGTTACTTTCAATAGAGAAAGTTGTGGTAGGGGTAACGTTTGATGTGGATTTCCTTGACGGCTTCGAAGACAACGTTCCGCAGTTCTTCCATTCCGATTTTTTGGGCGGCAGAAATGAATACCACCTGGCGGTCAACGCGTTCGAATCGTTCCCGCAAGCCAGCGATTTGATCCTCACGGGTGGGACCGAAGGGTTACTCCTCCATACGGTCGATTTTGTTGAATACGAGCATGGCAGGTTTGTGGTCGCTCCCAATTTCAGCCAAGGTGCTTTCGACAATGGTGAGGTGCTCTTCAAATTGAGGATGACAGACGTCGATGACATGCAGCAGCAAATCGCTTTCTCGCGTCTCGTCCAGGGTTGATTTGAAGCTTTCGATGAGCTGGTGCGGAAGCTTTCGTATGAACCCTACGGTATCACTCAGCAAAAAGGGCAGGTTTTGCAGGACGACTTTTCGAACGGTAGTATCCAGGGTGGCGAACAACTTGTCTTCGGCAAAAACCTTGCTTTTCGACATCAAGGTCATCAAGGTGCTCTAACCGGCATAGGTGTAACCCTCGAGGGCGACGCGGTCCAAAGCACCGCGGTTTCCGCGTTGGGTGGACATTTGCTTGTCGATGGATTTCAGTTCCTTTTTGAGGTGCGAAATGCGATCGCGAATGATCCGGCGGTCCGTCTCAATTTCTTTTTCACCGGGTCCCTTCATGCCGATGCCTCCTTTCTGCTTTTGCAGGTGGGTCCACATGTTGGTGAGGCGAGGCAGGAGGTACTGGTATTGGGCCAACTCCACTTGGGTCTTTGCGTGTGCTGTTCGTGCGCGCTGCGCAAAAATGTCCAAAATTAAATTGGGGCGATCCAGGATTTTTCGGTCGGGAATTTCCCGCTCGATGTTGCGCAGTTGGGTAGGGCTCAATTCGTCATCAAAAATGAGCATGTCCACATCCTGTCTCTTATACACATCTGACGCTGCCGACGAGCGATCTAGTGT
>CAXDQP010000410.1:0-1701 GCA_963991335.1 uncultured Flavobacteriales bacterium | reverse complement strand
CAAGTCGGCTTCGATCACTTGTGCGGAGCCCATCATGCCGGCCCAGAGGTCCATGAATTCTTCGACGCCTTCATCGCCCCAAACGCCACCCACGCCGCTGTTGTAGCTCACCACATAATCCGAAGTGCCGTGGAAATGAATGATCGGAACCACTTCATCGGGATTGCAGTTGTCGAAATCGTATTCGCCCATGGCGCCGGTCACGGATCCCACCGCCCGAAACGTTTCGGGATTGTTACAGGCCAGTGAATAGCTCATGTATCCGCCGTTGGACATGCCACAGGCATACGTGCAATCTGGACTGAGGAAATAGGTCGTTTGGAGGTGTTGTGCGAGTGCGGTCAAGAATCCGTGATCATTGGTCATGCTGATCCCGAAATTCGCGTTCCAATGCGGTGAACCTTCATTGTCCAGTGATCCTTGCGGGTAGCAGACCATGATGCCTTCGCTTTCTGCCACAGCTCCCCAGCCGGAGTAATTGCGCGTCGACCATGCCGTTCCACCATAGCCGTGCAACACAAATACCAACGGAGCTCCGGAGTCGAATTCGGCGGGGCTGTCGAGGTAATATTCCCTTGTTTGTCCTCCGTATTCAAATGTCATTTGGGCGAAGACGGAGTTTCCTAAGAAGAGGAATGCGGTGAGCAGGAGGGCTGGAATACGTTTCATGTGTTTGGAAGTAAGGGGGGGTACACGCAAGGTAGAGAATTGTGGGGATTGAGCTCGTTTAATGCTGTTTTACGGTCGTTGAAGTGAAACTTTTTCGGTGGAAATCCGTAAAATAAAGCATGAGTAAATATGTTGTTAATCCATTCGCGAATAAAGCTTTGGAATTGGCTTATGCCCCTGAAATCAATGATTTGAACCGCCGCATTGTGCGCCGTAAAGAATTGATGAAGGAGTTTCTACGTCGGTCTTCCGATGCCACTACCAAAAAGTTCAAAGCGATGTGGAAAAACCTCTCCAAAGGTCACCTTTACCAAAAGGAACAATTGGAGAAGGAACGTCGTCAATTGCTGACGAAATTGAATTTGAAATACATTGCATTCAATGTGATGTACGCAGCTGCCATCGGTTTAACCGTTGGAGCGATCAAACTCCTTTTTGCGACGTAACGTCGTTCCGTTGGTTTATTTTCTTGTCTTTCTCTTTTGAGGAAAGAAAAAGCACCGCAAAAACGGTGCTTTTTTTATGGGCAGAATTGAGGCGTGATTTCACTGCATCCGCGAAAGACGTTGCTTGGGACCGTTCAAGGGACCGATGAGGTATGTGCCCGGAGCCAAGTCTGAAAGGTCGATGGTGCTTTGTCCCGCGGCGACGCGCAAGGTGCGCACTTCTCGGCCGAGCTGATCGTAAATCCCCCAGAGCGCAGTCGCACCATCGTACAAGACGGTCACTTGGTCACGCGCCGGATTGGGCATGATGGACCAGCGGGATTGGAATTCTTCCACAAGGTTGGCTCCGTCCGGCGTGAGCGTGAGGCAGGTCAGAATACTGCAATCCATTTCGTTGTTCTCTTCCACGCAGAGCTCACAATCGCCCGGGAAATCAAAGGTAAAGGTCACCACGTTATCGCCTCCCTGTTCATCAGCAGGAACATCGCCACATGCGGTGTAGTAGACGTAGGTCGAACCTTCCGCGCCGCCTTCATACGTGTACGTGTAGGAGTTACCATTGGCATCGATGGTGTCGCCGACGATG
>CAXDQP010000409.1:0-1704 GCA_963991335.1 uncultured Flavobacteriales bacterium | reverse complement strand
CTCGCGACATTCAGCTTGGAAGGCTGATGCTCTACCAACTGAGCTACTTCCGCTTATTTGACTGACCGCGTTCGGCCAAGTCTTTGGTGGGGGTAATAGGATTCGAACCTATTCAGTCGAAGACAACAGATTTACAGTCTGCCCCGGCTCTCCAACTCCGGCGTACACCCTTGTTCCAGTAATCTGTCCCCCACTTTCGCGGAGGACAGACTTAATGACGATGAGCCGATGGAGGGACTCGAACCCACGACCTGCTGATTACAAATCAGCTGCTCTAGCCAACTGAGCTACATCGGCGTCACTTTTCAAAGAACTGAGGAGACGAATCGCCCCGGTTTTCAGGACGGCAAATGTAAGAAAGAATCTTGTGGTAACAAGGGGCTTGCACATCTTTTCGTTGCGATAATGAATCACAATCGCCAACAAACTGATTTTGTGCCATTTAAGCAACGGCAGTACGAACCTTTTTCTGCTTGAGAATTTGACGTCGAATGGCATCGAGGACATCATCTACGGAAGCTTCAAAACTCGAGGAGCGTCTTTTTGCAAAGAAATCAGCGCCAGGAACGTGAATCTTCACTTCTGCCACCTTGTTTTCGCGAACATCATTTTTCTCAATCCGAAGGAATACCTCACAATTGATAATTTGATCGTGAAATGTATTCAACTTGGATACTTTGCCTTCAACAAACGCAACGAGTCGTTCGTCGGCATCAAAATGGATGGAGTGTATTTGTACTTGCATGTGCATGTTTAATGTTAATCTTTTGGACGTTTATCCAAAGGACTATCCGAATGCACTTCTTTGAGACGTGTGAGGGACTGGTGCGTATAAACCTGTGTTGAACTCAGCGATGCATGCCCGAGCATGTCCTTGACTGCAGCCAACTCAGCTCCCCGGTTGAGCAGATGAGTGGCAAAGGTGTGACGAAGGATGTGCGGACTGGTCTTTTGAAGCGAGCTCACGAGCGACAGATAATGCCGAACGCGTCTGTACACGAATGAGGGATAGAGTGATCGCCCAGCATCTGTTATGAACAAATGCCGTGCTTGAAAAGGTCGCTCTTCGATGTGGCTTTGGATGCATTTCATGGTCTCAGGAAGCAACGGAATAATGCGTTCTTTGGATCCTTTTCCCATAACGCGCAATTCCCCCCTTTCCGTATGCATATCCTCAACATTTAATCCAATCAATTCGCTGAGGCGAACACCCGTTTCATACATTAACGCTAAAATCCCTCTGTCTCTGCGTCCTTTCCAATCTTCAGCAAAAACAGATTCATCGAACATTTCTCGCATCGCACGCTCTGGCACAACCTGCGGAATGGACTTAGACAGCTTGGGAAGCACGATTGCATCCGCAGGGTCTACGGTCATCAATCCTTGTCTTTTGGCATAGCGGACAAACGTTCGGTAAGCGCTAACCTTGCGGTGAATGGTTCGCGGGGCCTTGCCCAACCTCATCATCTCCACAACATAGCCTCGCAACCATTCCGACTTCACACTAAGCAAATCCTCACATGCGTAATGTTCGTCCATGAATCGGTGCAATTGATTCAGATCGGAACGATAACATCGCAATGTGTGAACGCTTCCTCTTTTCTCTTTTTCCAAGAAATCGAGGAATTCTTCAACGGGTGATTGGGTGTGGTTCAAAATGCAAAAAAGGCGAATGGTCCGTGGACAATTTCGCCTTTTTCATCT
>CAXDQP010000408.1:0-1705 GCA_963991335.1 uncultured Flavobacteriales bacterium | reverse complement strand
GTTGATCCAATCCCATGCGGTGATAATAGTACAGGCAATTGCGCACCGGACGAAAAGTTTGCGAGAGCATATTCTCCACCAACCAATAGCGGTTTTGTTGCCCTTGGCTGGCTTTCCAGCCCGAAGGACCGGAATTCTGAGCATTGGCCACGATGGTTTGTGCTTTCAAATAAAACGGTGTGCCGCTCTCGAGCCCCATGCTGTCATAATCCATACCCAAGACCATGTAGGCATAGTAGGCCAAAACGGAAGACAGGTTGTCCCGGTATTGGTCGATGCTAAATTGGATGGTGCTGCTTCCGTCCCAGCTGATGTCAAAATCGCTGTCATTGACCAAGAGCATGGAAGTGTTGTAATCACTGTTGTAGACGGGCCGTGAACTTTGAACCTGCAGGGTGCCTTTGAAAGTGGTGGCCGATGGTGCTTCAGAGATGGTGATTTGGAAGCTGCACTCGATGCGTTCTTCAAATAAGATTTGATCATCGGTCCACCGACGACCGTTCATGAATTCCTGGATATTTTCCTCCATAGATTCAAAAATAGAAGACTCAACGTTGGCGATTTGCGGGGCAATGACCTGTACCCGGCAGTTCAATTCTTGGCCTTGGATGTCGGATAAAACAAAAGACAGGATGCTGGCGCATGACAAGGCGATAAAATGGGCGTATATGGATCGAATCATTGCTGCAATTGTATCTGAATGAGTTGAACGATGTCTCGGGCAACCTCTTCTTTTGATTTGAGTTCAAAAATATGGGAATTCCCATTTTGCTCAAAAACAGAAATTTTATTCGTGTCGGTTCCAAATCCAGCGCCTGGATCGGCCGTGCTATTTAATACGATCATATCAAGGTTTTTTCGCTTGAGCTTGGATTTCGCGCTTTTCACGCCATCATCTGATTCAAGCGCAAAACCGACGAGCAATTGGTCACTTCGCTTCTGTTTCCCCCAATCCGCCAAGATATCGGGGTTTTCATGCAATTCGATGGCTGCAGGCATTTCGTTTCGGTGCAATTTTTCGGAGGCACTTGATTTTGCGCGAAAATCGGCTACTGCCGCAGTGGCGATGCCAATATCGGCGGTCTTGAATGCTTTCAACGCTGCTTTGTGCATCTCAACAGCCGTCTCTACCCGCGTGACTTGAACGCCAATGGGGTTGGATAATTGCACGGGCCCTGAAATCAAGTGCACATTCGCGCCGGATTGCTTCAATGCAGTGGCCAGAGCAAATCCCATTTTCCCGGAACTTCTGTTCCCGATGAATCGGACGGCATCAATGGGTTCATGCGTTGGCCCTGCCGTGATGACTATTTTTTTGCCAGCGAGAGGTGCTTGGGATTGGAGCCAGGACTCCAACCAATCTGCGATGGTTTCGGGTTCAGCCATGCGTCCTTTACCGTCCAGCCCCGAAGCCAATGGACCAGATTCCGGCTCGATAATGGGTACGCCCCGTTGTTGGAGGGTTTTGAGATTGGTCTGTGTTGCATCGTGTTGAAACATATCCAAATCCATCGCTGGGGCTGCAATGACCGGACACCGGCTGCTAAGATGAACAGCCATGAGGAAGTTGTCGCATGTGCCGGCAACCATCGCACTGAGGGTTTGAGCGGTGGCGGGCGCAATCACGAAAAGATCTCCCCACAATCCCAATTCAACATGGTTGGTCCATTCCCCCGAATCTCTATTCTCCGTAAAGTCGCTGTAT
>CAXDQP010000407.1:0-1718 GCA_963991335.1 uncultured Flavobacteriales bacterium | reverse complement strand
CTAAAGCTCAATGACATTTAAGTTGATCGTAGCATCGGTAACATCAAACTCCAGCACTTCGGTGTGAAGTGTTATTTCGCCTTCGTCGGAGATGGAAACCCCCGTCGCAACAAATTCACCGGGTGAGAAAAAAGTATGAGCGTTGCTGAAGGGGACGTTTCTCATTCCGCCAATGGTCTTCAAGGATTCACGTTCGCAAATCACGATGTATTCGACCGCCTCATTAGATGAGGTGAAAAACAGCATTTTCGAATGATCATGCTGAAAAAACTCTTGTGCTTGCAGGGATGCAGACAACGCAAGAGCAAATAAAAGAATGGACTTTTTCATGTGTGTTTATTGTGTGAATGTTCGAGGTGCTTGCTTGTTTTTGAAATCCTATGTGCTCAAGCAGGAAGAAGCAGATTTACGAGTGCCTCTGGGGAAAGCTCTTCCTTCCGAGCGATGCGCATGGGAAATTTGTAGGCAGTCATGGACGCGTTCAACTCTTTGATTTCATGGATGTGAACGAAGGCAAGGTCTCCGCTTGAAGTTGTTCCGAATAGCACCTGCTTTTGCATGGGATGGAGTTGTACACGCTCATTTTTGCACGGGTAAAGCACCCGACTGCTGATGTCCATCACCTGCAAGTTTTCAAGGAGCAGAGGGGCTCCGAGCGAATCGGTGTAGGATGCCATCAACTCTACTGGAGCATCAATGACGTAGGGCTTGTCAATGTTGAGGATGCCAAACTGCAATACCTCAAGTGTTCGAGTGACGCGACGGTCTGCGCTTTTTTGTCTCCATGAGGCCAATTCATTTTCCCGTGTCAATTCTTGACGTGCAAGAGCTCGCAGGTGGCGCCTTTGTGCACGTTCAATGCGTTTTCGTTCACGATCTCTCTTGTCCAGTGCTTTTCGATTCACTTTCTGGTATTGCTTTAGTGCTTCCGAATAATTTCTTCCTTCATCGAATGCCAGGTAGCAGGAACAAATCTCTTCTCGTGCGATGTTTTGATAGCCGTACTCGTGTCCGATGAATTGGATGTCATAGACCCCATTCTTTTGGGGAAACACATTCATCTCAGTGCATGTAAAGCCGCAGGGTTCGCCATCAATGGGCTGAAATTTCACGTACTCGTATTCGTCGAGTTCAGGGTAAAACCCCGTCTCGTCTCCAATGGTAAATGAATAATCTTCTGCAACCACTGGAGGGAAAGGGATGCGCTTTTCCAATTCGGCCATCCTTTCCATTTCGTCGGAAACGGTGACCGTGGTTGCCGCATCAATCTCAGACCACACTCCGGAGACCGTATCCAAGGCCCACGCGGTGTAGGCCGTGTCTGCATCAATGCTGGCAAACTCCAATTGCAGCGCGCGATCCGATCGGATGCGGATTGGATTGCCCGATGCCGTCGACCCTTGAAGACGCACCATTCCGGCGCTTTTGAGCACACGTCCAGAATCCAGTTCCATGGGAATGCCGCTGAGGAATGTTTCGAGCGGATTCATGATTTCCTGAAATTCCAGTGTCACGGGTTCATCGACTGGCGTGCCTGAGGAGTCGGTGAATGCCGCGTGCGGAATGTGCAATTGGGTACTGATGCTTACTTCGATGGTGGTGTCCGCATGTTGGGAGGGTAAGGTTATGGTTGTAACTGGGAGTGATGCTTCATCAAATGGAGGTTGCACTGCGCTGGACATGGGGACAACCGAAAATGTTTGATCTTGATCCTCTGT
>CAXDQP010000406.1:0-1726 GCA_963991335.1 uncultured Flavobacteriales bacterium | reverse complement strand
ATGTATTGGTACTTGGGGAAGATGAATGTCGCTTGATGGGATACAATATCAAGCGGTTGAGACTTTCTATTGTTTTTATTACGGCATTATTCACAGGTTTAATTACGGCCTACTGTGGTCCTATTGCTTTTGTGGGATTGGCGGTTCCAAACCTCACCCGTATGCTTTTTAAAACTCAGAATCACCTGATGCTTCTTGCAGCAAATCTTTTGTTTGGTGCATTTTTTATGTTGAGCTGTGATTTGCTTATTCAGTTATTAAGTGGTACAATCTTGATCCCCATCAATGCACTCACTTCTCTACTTGGAGCTCCGTTTGTCATATACATTTTAATCCGAAAGCTCAGATGATATCAATAACGAAAGGCATTATAGGTTTTGATTCGTCTTTATTTTCTATCGAAGACATAAACTTTGATTGTGGGAAGGTTCATATACTTATGGGCAGAAATGGCATCGGAAAATCAGCATTGTTGTATACGCTTTCTGGCTTAATCCAAGCGCAAGGAGGCACCTTTGACTGTGATGGTAAAACTTTGGATCAATATTCGAGTAAGGAGCTTTCTAAAAAGATGGCATACGTTTCTTCTTCGCCCGCAGGTGTCCCGTTTTTAACTGTGGATGCATTCTTAATGTTAGGACGCTATCGTTTTACCAATGTATTTGGTCAAGCAACACTATCTGATCTTGCCTTGGTAGAGGAAGCAAAAGAATTGTTTGGAATTTCACATTTGGCTGAAAAATTCACCAACGAACTGAGCTCAGGCGAGCTTCATTTGTGTTCGATTGCAAAGGCCTATGTGCAACAGACCGATTATATTCTTTTGGATGAACCGACCTCTCACCTTGATTATGCCAACAAAAGAAAGGTGTATGAGCTACTAGGCAAAATGGCCAAAGAGCACAATAAGGGAATCATCATATCCACGCACGACTTGGACCTAGCCTTCAAGTTTCCTTTTGATTTTTATTTGATTGAATCCAATAGTAAAACGCTAAAAAGCGTCACAACATTCAAAGAGGTTGAAAAGGATTTTGATCTCAGTCAGGAGAAATAGTTTTTCATTTTGTCAAGGGCGCGATACTGAATAGCCTCCGCCAAATGCTGTTGTTCTATATGTTCTTTTTGATCCATATCGGCAATGGTTCTTGCAATTTTTAGGATGCGGTCATAGGCGCGAGCGGATAAATTCAGTTTGTTCATCGCTCTTTCAATAAGTTCAGATGAATTTTGGGTCAACTGACAGAAGCTTTTCATCTCGGATTTGCTCATGTTGGCATTACAGCGATTCACGTTTTTATAAGTGTATCTTTTGCTCTGTATTTCTCTTGTTTGTTGTACTCTATTTTTGATATCATGACTACTTTCTTCTCGCCTTGTGCTCGATAAGTCTGAAAATGAAACCGGAGCTACCTCAATGTGTAGATCAATTCTGTCCAAAAGAGGACCCGAAATTTTAGCCAAGTATCTATGCACTTGGTAAGGACTACAGGAACATTTTTTTTTGGGATGATTCAAATAACCACAAGGGCAGGGGTTCATGGCAGCTAAAAGCATGAAGTTGGCCGGATATTCTGCACTGAAGTTGGCTCTCGATATCGTCACAATCTGATCTTCCATGGGTTGACGCATCACCTCAAGTGCATTTCGTTTGTATTCAGGCAGTTCATCCAGGAACAATACACCATTGTGGGCAAGTGATATCTCACCAGGTTTGGGAATTGCT
>CAXDQP010000405.1:0-1729 GCA_963991335.1 uncultured Flavobacteriales bacterium | reverse complement strand
AGCATTACGCGCACAAGAGCGTCAAGTCGAGCACTATGCGCGAGCCATTCAAGAATCCTATAAACAGCTAGCAGACTAGTCTTCGAACCCGGAACGATTGGAACGATTTGCACGGGAGCAATATTTCATGAAACGAGACAATGAAGATTTGTTTCGTATCCTACCTGAGGCGCAGACAGCAGATTAAACGAGTGGTTCCAGCTTAAAAGATGGCCGCTACTGACTGAAAGAATCGGTGCAGTGTCGAACCATCGGCGGCCAATGCGAAGGCGACTCCAAAGAGGGCTCCCCACAAATGCGCGTCATGTGCGATTCTACTCCCTCCCTTGCGATTCATGTAAGATTCATAGAAAAAGAATAAAATTCCCGCAACAAACGCGGGCATGGGGACGATGAAAAACAGAAGGAGCTTCGCCGTTGGGAAGTACAGAATGTATGTCATCATTACAGCGCTTACCGCACCACTGGCGCCCAAACTTGCATAGTTTGGATTGTTCATGTGCTTGTACATTGCCGGAAGGCTGGCCGTGAGCAATCCACCAAAATAGAGCATAAAAAACGTGTAATTTCCTGGCAAGGGAATGGCCGGTTCTGCGGTAGACATGTCCAAATACAGTTCGACGCCAGATCCGAATTGCCACAGCACAAACAAATTGAAAAACAGGTGGGTACTATCGGCATGGATGAAGCCATGGGTTAAGACGCGGTACCATTGCAGATTGTGCTTGACCGCATACGGCTTGAGCATCAATTGATCCTTGCGTGTGGCGTCTTGCAAGCACCACCATGAAATCGCGGCGGTGGTGATCAGAATCAACGTTAACGTTCCAGGCATGGGTTAGCTGCTGTGATCGGCGATGATGACCCATCCCTCAGATTTTTTCTCCCAAATCAAACTGAAGTGTCCGTTGAGATTCTCCAATTCGCCGCTTCGCTTCAACTGCCAAGATCCAACGAGCAATCCATGGGAACTTCCGAGCGGTTTCCATTGGAGCAATTCAAACACGAGTGTGCCCATTGCGTTTGAATTCGGATAACTCTCTTGGTAATTGGCAAGTGTCTTGTCGTATCCATACGTGAGTCCACGGCTGCCAATGAACATCAATTCATCGTCCGCCCAATAGGCTTCTGACATGAAACGATTAATGTCGCCCTGGTTCCACGCTCGTTCTTGGGCATCTAGTTTCTGTTGAACGGAAGAAGGGATGGTCAACGAGGGCTTTTCCAATGGAGGGCCATCTATGGACGCGGTGCCGCAACTGCAGAGCAGAACACATGCCATCCATAAAAGGGGAATTGAAGTCTTCATGTTTCAGACATTGAAGCGGAAGTGCATGATGTCGCCGTCTTGGACAAGGTATTCCTTTCCTTCTATGGACAACTTGCCTGCGTCCTTCACAGCGGCTTCAGACCCAAAAGACACGAAATCATCGAATTTCATTACCTCGGCACGTATAAATCCCTTTTGAAAATCTGTATGGATCACACCAGCGGCTTGGGGTGCAGTTGCACCCGTTGGAAATGTCCAAGCGCGAACCTCTTTTTCGCCGGCTGTGAAATAGGTCTGCAATTGGAGCAGGTCGTAGGCCTCTCGGATCAATTTGGCTACACCAGGCTCTTCTAAACCAATATCGGACAAGAACATCTGCCGATCATCTGCATAATCCAATTCTGAGATGTCTGACTAAATTGCGGCAACAATCATCATCGCGGACGCTCCCTCAGCGAT
>CAXDQP010000404.1:0-1742 GCA_963991335.1 uncultured Flavobacteriales bacterium | reverse complement strand
CTTCCTCGAGTGCGAGTCCTGAGGTCATGACTTGCACCCGGTAAGTGGGGGAGGTCAGAGCGTTTGGTGGCGCAATGGGCTGTGTCTCTTCGGGGGATGAAGTCGAGGCAACTTGTTCACGGTTCGGTTCCTTTTCCGGTCCGGGGTGGTGCTTCTCTTTGTAGGTGCGAAAGGCTCGAAGCAGGGCAGAGGCCATGAGCTCTTTTCCGGAGGTGGAATTCAGGAAATCTTCTTCGGTGGGATTTGTCAAAAATCCCAATTCGACCAACACAGAGGGCATTTGGGTGAAACAAGTCACGTAATAACCTGCTTGTCGAACGCCCCGATCTTTTCTTCCTACGCGTTGCTTGAACTGTGATTGAATGAGGCTGCCGAGTTCCAAGCTTTGCTGAAGAAATACGGATTGGCGCAAACTAAGAGCGATGTAAGTGTCTGGATCATCGGGTTTGAAGCCCTCATAAAACGACTCGTAGTCTCGTTCGCGGGAGATGAATGCGTTCTCTTGCATGGAAACCCTCAAGCTTTCTTCGCTTCGGTCCATTCCCATCACAAAGGTGCTGGATCCGACTGCATTCGGGCTGGTGAAGGCGTCGCAGTGGATGCTCATGAAGAGGTCGGCTTTGATGCTGTTGGCGAGTTGAACGCGCTCTCGAATTTTCGGATAGGAATCCCCATCCCGTGTCATGACAATTTCCACATCAGGAAAACGTTCGGTGATATACTCGCGCAAGAGCAATGCCACATCCAACGTCACCGTCTTTTCGGTGGCTTTGTACCTGCCGGTTCCCAAATTCCCAGGATCCGTTCCGCCATGCCCTGCGTCAATGACCAAAACCATGCTTGGAGCAACAGGAGCAAACGAAGCGGAAAGGATTATCAGCCCCCCCATGGCAAACAGGACCGCTCGTTTCGTTAGTTTTGACTGCTGTTTCATGCGTTCCATCAAATCTAAAACGTCCCGACCCCTCCACGTCGTCTGTCCCCTAAGGATTTTCCGTGCTCTGATGTGGATAAGCACGCCCGTTTTGTTCTGTGCTCAATCACAGGCGCAGCTGACAGATTCATTGCAGCTGGAGCCCGAACCTGAGGAGCGTTTTGAGGTGAATTGGGGTGCTGAAGATTCCACAAAGGTCACTGCCGTCACATCTGAGGTAGAGCTCTCTGGAAATGCCTTTGTGGCGATGGATGACATCCGGTTGGAGGCTTATCGCATCGTTTACAGCCCACAAAAGAATAAAGCATGTGCTTATGGGATACGGGATTCTTTGGGTGATTGGATTGGCCGTCCCGTGATGACGCAGGGTGGGCAGACGTTTGAGCAAGACGAGCTGTGTTTTGATTTGGAATCACGAAGAGGATTGAGCCGCCAAGCCGTGACCGTGCAAGGCGAGGCTGTTTTTCACGCCGAAGTCGCCAAACGTCAATCCGATCAGCGCATCCATGTGGCCAATGCCAAATTCACCACGTGCAATGCCGATAACCCGCATTTTCACTATCACTTGAAACGGGCGATCATGATTCCGGGCAAAAAAGTAGTCTCCGGACCGTTCTATTTGAAATTTCGTAAAATCCCCACGCCATTGGCTTTGCCGTTTGGGTGGTTTCCGACGCCTCCGGAAAAACGCAGCCAAGGACTTCTGATGCCCGGGTATGGTAATGGTGGCGCCCTGGGTTTCTTTCTCAAGGATTTGGGGTATTACATGCCAATTGGAGAATACGCCGACACGCGATTGACTGGAGAT
>CAXDQP010000403.1:0-1748 GCA_963991335.1 uncultured Flavobacteriales bacterium | reverse complement strand
GCCAGGAGATCGGCATGCTGTTTCAAGGCAGCGCTTTGTTCGACAGCATGACGGTGGAAGAGAACGTCACCTTTCCATTGAGGATGTTCAGCGACATGACGGCCGAGGAAAAACGGGAGCGGGCGTCTGTCTGTTTGGCCCGCGTGGAACTGGCCAATGCAGCTGGGAAGTTCCCTTCTGAACTGAGCGGTGGCATGCAGAAGCGCGTAGGCATCGCACGTGCCATTGCCATGAACCCAAGGTATTTGTTCTGTGACGAGCCCAATTCGGGACTGGATCCCCAGACGGCCATTGTCATCGACAACCTCATCGGAGATTTGACCGAGGAGTTCAATATGACCACGGTGGTGGTGTCTCACTACATGAACAGCGTTATGGAGGCCTCGGATTTCATTCATTTTGTGCACCAAGGCCAAATCGCCTGGCACGGAGCCAGTGAGGACCTTCTCAAAGCCCAAAACCCCGACTTGGAAGCGTTCATTTTTGCGTCGAAGCTGATGAAAAAAGTTCGTCAGACCACTTCATTATGAGCAAGATAGATGGAGGTGATGGATTCATTCCCTATGAGCTCCCTCGGTTGTCGAAAGGGGAGATGATTGCCAAGAGCAAGGCGTTTGCGGAAGAGCTGCAGACCCGCAGAAGCGTCCGGGTGTTCTCCCAAGAGCCCATTCCCCTTGAGGCCGTTCGTCACTGCATTGATGCCGCCGGTACTGCGCCTTCTGGCGCGCACAAACAGCCATGGACCTTTTGCCTTGTCACCGACCCCGATTTGCGCAAGGAGATTCGGAAGGCAGCGGAGCAGGAAGAATTCAAGAATTACCATGGGCGTATGAGCGAGATGTGGCTCGACGATTTGGGGCCATTGGGCACCGACCACGTGAAGCCCTTCATTGAAGAGGCGCCTGCCCTCATCGTCGTTTTCAAAAAGGTGCACGACATCACCGATGATGCCGGGAAAAAGCCCAACTATTATGTGAATGAGAGCGTAGGCATCGCTGTGGGCATGTTGTTGACGGCCTTGCACCGTATTGGTTTGGTCGCCTTGACCCACACGCCATCTCCCATGGACTTCCTTTCCAAAGCGCTCGATCGACCGGAGAATGAAAGGGCCTATTTGAACATCCCCGTGGGTTGGCCTGCCGACGGAGCCACGGTTCCGGACCTCCGCCGCAAGTCCCGCGAGGAGGTGCTTGTGGAGTACCATGGGGAGCCTTTATCCCTGTGAAATCGTTTAAAAGTTTCCCAAATCCTTGTCAGGTCCGAGAGAGAGGCCGTTAATTTGCGGCCGAATTCACACTGAATACAACTATTTATCATGTCTGATATCCAAGAAAAAGTAACCGCGATCATCGTGGACAAGTTGGGCGTTGACGCGGGCGAAGTCGCCACTGAAGCTTCATTCACCAACGATTTGGGCGCTGACTCTCTCGACACTGTTGAGCTCATCATGGAGTTCGAGAAGGAATTCAACATCGCCATTCCAGACGACCAAGCAGAGAAGATCAGCACGGTGGGTCAGGCAGTGGACTACATCTCCAAGACAGTAGGCTAAGCCTGTTGTCTTCGGGAACAACCAATCTCTGAGCTTTTGGAACTCCGTCGTGTAGCGGTCACTGGCCTGGGCGCATTGACACCCTTGGGCAACGATGTGTCTACGTTTTGGGCCAACCTTGTTCAAGGAACAAGCGGTGCAGCGCCCATCACGCGGTTCGCCGCGTCCAAATTCAAAACGCAGTTCGCCTGCGAGG
>CAXDQP010000402.1:0-1774 GCA_963991335.1 uncultured Flavobacteriales bacterium | reverse complement strand
GGCTCGAGCAGACACACAAGTAATTTATTATGACCCCGAAGTGCTCAAGCATAAAAACATGCCGGAATTAAGCGCTTCCTTCATCGCAGAATGCTTCGGTCATTCGGAGCAGCTTGTAATCATTGACTCCAATACGGAACTGCAGGATTTTCTCAACGACCAATATTCAGAAAACCGCGTCTTGCTCTTAATGAGCGCTGGGTGGTTTAGCAAAGTGACTCCTGACTGGCTGGATTAAACGCACCCCGCTGCGAGCAACCGCAGGTGAGGGGCTCAACCCAACCCCACGTCCAGCGACATCATGACCAGAAAACCACCGATGAATCCCAAGGTTGCGAAGTCGGTGTACTTGTCCCGCTGGGTTTCTGGAATCACCTCCTCTACCACCACGTAGATCATCGCACCGGCGGCAAATGCCAGGGCATACGGAAGAATCACCTGCATCTGCATCACGGCAATGGCACCAATGGCAGCAGCTATGGGTTCTACGACTGCCGACAATTGACCGAACCAAACGGATCGCAATGGACTAACTCCCTGACGACGCAACGGCATACTCACTGCGAGCCCTTCAGGAAAATTTTGAATCCCGATTCCAATGGCCAAAGCCACGGCCGCTCCCACAGAAGCCCCATCCAATCCGAGCGCAGCTGCACCAAAAAGGACACCCACTGCTAATCCCTCGGGTATGTTGTGCAGGGTAATGGCCAGTACGAGGAGTGTTGATCGGTGCCAATCCGTTCTTGGCCCCTCGGCCTCGTCTTGCCGAAAGTTGATGTGCAAGTGCGGCGTGAACTTGTCCAAACCAAAGATAAACAGCGCCCCCAACCCAAAGCCAATCGAAGCGGGAACGACTTTGGCGAATCCTTCGCCCCCTGACATTTCTATTGCAGGAGAAAGCAACGACCAAAAACTGGCAGCCACCATTACACCTCCGGTGAATCCCAGCATGCTATCAAACCATTTCCGATGCATGTCTTTGAAGAACAACACGAGCGATGCTCCAGCAGCCGTCATGAACCAAGTGAAAAATGTCGCCAAAAGCGCCGCTTCGAGTGCGCCCAATTCGGACATAAATGCTACCAGCTCGTTCATGATTCTTGGTTTTCATTACCGCGGTTGGTCGGGATGGCTTCCACCAACAATTGACCCGCTACTTCCCTCGAGACTCGGATCGGAATTCCCTGATCGTCCTTCCACTTCCAACTTCCATCAAATGGAAAAAAATCCATGACTTCGAAATGCTTTCCCAATTGGATTTTAAGTGCATCCAAGTGACGCAAAAAATCAGAGGCGCTGTTGGACACACCGCGAACAGTAAACCTTTGTTTTCGTGTCAATGCATCGGCTGAAAACACCCGCTCATTGCCCTTCCAATCCCCATTGGAATCCGGGATGGGATCTCCATGCGGATCGGTGGAAGGACAGCCCAGAAAAGCATCCAAACGGTTGGTGAATTCGGCATCGCCAATGTGCTCAAGTTCTTCCGCCCATTGGTGCACCGCATCCCACTTGAATTGCAGCTTTTCAACCAAAAACACCTCCCACAACCGATGCTTTCGAATGGTGGAAGTGGCAATCTGCCTTCCTTTCGCGGTCAATTTTGCCCCTTGATAGGCCGTGTACTCGATCCAGTCCAGTTCTGTCAATTTGTGCAGCATTCCAGTAACTGCTGCGGGTGTCGCGGCGAGCTTTTCCGCAATGGCTTGGTTGGAGGAACTGCCGTGCTCATGTTGCAATTTGAATATTGCTTTGAGGTAATTTTCTTGGCTAA
>CAXDQP010000401.1:0-1780 GCA_963991335.1 uncultured Flavobacteriales bacterium | reverse complement strand
GCATGATGTCGAACATCCAATTGCGTCGCGCCATAACATGGGGACCAAAATCTCTAGTTCCTTTTGGGACGGAAGGCTTACTCATGGTTTGATTTGAACCTGAAAGGTCCGTTATTTATTTCGACGGTATTGAATTTATGCGACGATAGGCAAAACAGCCATAGCGAGAAATACATATTGCATAGTGAAGTTTGTTCGCAAGGCGCTAAATTCGGGAATTGATGCAGACGAACGCTATTCCAAGGCAGCTTTCAGGGCACAATGGAGCCATTTATGATTCCTGCTGGGATAATTATCGCCATGAATGGCTCACGGCTGGCGGTGATGGCGTAATTGCCGCATGGAAAGAAATGGAAGACCTACATGGCCGAGCATGCTTTCAGTCAGAACATGCCTTTTATGCCGTTCAGGCACTCGAGGTTGGACCCATCGCGGGAACCGAGGCCGGAGAATTGATGCTTTTGGATGCTTCGGGAGCACCGCGAAAAATTGCCGCCCATGACCAGGGAATATTTTCATTGACTCCCGTTGGTGCCAATCAATTTTTCTGTGGCGGCGGTGACGCGCGCATTACGATGTGGGATGGACTTTCAATGACCGGTGAGTGGCATTGGAACGGTGCGACCAAGATCCGAGTGATCCGCCCTTCCGAAGCGGGAATTTTGATCGGTAGCTCATCAGGAAGCGGCCTCATAGCACCGGCATTATCCAGGCCGCATGACTTGGCAAAAGCCATCTCAATCGAAGGGCACGAAGGAGGACTTTATGCCGCGGAGTTTCTGCCGCAAAAAGCCGTCTGGTTAACCGGAGGACGTGACGGACACATTCGTGTTTGGTCAACAAAAGGCAAAGCGCTGCTCGCCACTCCCGCGCATGAAGCTGCCATTTACCGCATGGTTGTGCATGGGAATCTTCTTTACACGGCGAGTCGTGACAAAACCGTTAAATCGTGGAACGTCGGTGACTTATCCTTCGTTTCCAAATGGAGCCACAAAAATGGTGGAGGAAAGCGATCGGTCAACGCTCTCACTCTTGGCGGCACGAAACAAGATTGGTTGCTGTCGGCCGGAGATGATCGTATGATTCGTATCCTCCCAATCAAAGCATAGCCCGTGAATGCTTACCAAACAATCGGACTTTGGCCATGGAGAACGAGCCAATCATTGGATCGACTGAATGGTTTAGACCCCCATAATCCTCGGTAAGCAGACATCGGTCTGGGGTGTGGTGATTCCAACACCAAATGACCTGAACGGTGCACAAATGCCGCCTTCTTTTGCGCCTCTTTCCCCCACAAGATGAATACCACAGGATTTTCAAGCTCACACACTGCTTTGAACAGCCCGGTCGTCAACTCCTGCCAACCCAAATCGTGATGCGAACCCGGCGCACCTTCTCGCACGGTTAAGACGTCATTCATCAAAAGCACCCCTTGGGCTGCCCAATGGGAAAGAACCCCTTGACCTTTCGATAAGACATCCACAGGCCAAGCGCGCTGCAAATCAGACTCGTACTCTCGAGCGATGTTGCGAAGTGATGGCGGCCAATCCACACCATGCTTCACAGAAAACGCGAATCCATCGGCTTGCCCCAATCCGTGGTATGGGTCTTGACCACAAATCACCACTTTCACTTCAGCAGGTTCGAGCATTTTGAACGCATTGAGCTCGCTGCCTTCGCTCGGAAAGCAGCGATGATTCAATCGCTCACGCCGCAATGACGCCTCGCGTCATTTCCAGTTAATATTCACGCCAACAGAAGCGAAACCACTGCCCCGCTA
>CAXDQP010000400.1:0-1784 GCA_963991335.1 uncultured Flavobacteriales bacterium | reverse complement strand
AGATTTTATCATATTCAAGGGGGGGTTTCTATACTGCGACTCAGCGCAGCACCTTACCCAATAGAATATATTAAAAACCACATTTAAAGACTTTTTTGAAATGAAACCAGGAAGCAAAGGCTGGAAAAACTTGATGGCGAAGATGTACGGTATTGGCGCAGCCGTCGTAATCATTGGAGCACTATTTAAAATCAATCACTACCCGTTCGCTTCGGAGATGCTGATTGTAGGGTTGGGCACAGAGGCGATCATCTTCTTCTTTTCAGCGTTTGAAAAACCACATGAAGAGCCCGATTGGTCTCGCGTTTATCCCGAACTAGCGACTCCTGCGGATGGATCGCCACCTAAAAAGAATGTGACCGGTCAATTGGACGACATGCTGGGACAAGCCAACATTGAGTCCGAGTTGATTGAACGCCTCGGAGACGGAATGAGGCACTTGGGTGACCAAGCCGCGAAAATGGGCGAAGCTGCTGACGTTTCTGCTGCTGCACAAGACTATGGAAACGCCTTGAACTCGGCCACCTCAAATGTGGCGCAGTTGGCAGATGACTACACGAAGGTTTCGGAATCCCTGACGGGATTGCAGGCTGCTGGAGACATGAGTGAAACAGTGGGTAATGCGATGAATACAATGACTCAAAATTTGACTTCATTGAATGAAATGTATGGCTCTCAATTGGAGCAACTCAAGGTCAATTCTGAATTGTATGCGGGAATGGGTGCTTTGGTCCAAAACCTCAACGACTCTGTGGAAGACACCAAGTTGTATAAAGAGAACATAGCAGAACTTTCCCAAAAACTCGCCTCGTTGAATACGGTATATGGAAACATGCTAAACGCAATGGGTCGATAAGCCACGGGGCTTTCGATGATTTATTACCATTAAGAGTCAACCCTGGCTGGTGGACAAGAAACGCCCAGACAGAAGATGATAGGATTGATGTTCCTGGTACTCACCGCCCTTCTCGCCTTGAACATATCAAAAGAAGTCCTGAACGGATTCGTAAAAGTCGAAAACAGCTTGCGTAATACGCAAGGAACACTCGACTCTAAAGTGAATGAAACCTCTTCTGCACTGCAGGCTAAGTACTTGCAAAACAAAGAAAAGGTTCAACCATTTTTCGACCGAGCTGAAGTTGTTAATCAGCGTTCTGAAGCGTTGATCAGCTATGTCAATGAGCTGAAGGCGCGCATCATGGCAGCGTCTGCAGGCGACTACGACGAAGCAGGCGATTTGAACTATTCTGCTTTCATTGGTAAGGACGACAGCGGCATGGACACCGTTCTGAATCTGAAACACGTCCCTATCAAGGACGAATACCAAAATCTCACCACTTACATGGGGTTAGCCGAACCTGCAACACCACTTGACGGTGAATGGACTGCGGTTGACCTGAAAGCGAAAATGAACTCATACGCTGAGTACCTCCGAAACATTTCAGTCACGGATAATTTGGGTCTACGACGTGAATTGCCGGAAACCATTAAAGCACAGATCGACGAAACATTCGCCTTTCCTACCGAAATAGTGGAAGACCGAGAAGTGAGCTGGGAACAAGCCAACTTCTACCATGTGCCTCTAGCAGCAGTCATGCCGCTTATGACGAAAATGACGCTAGATGTGCAGGATATACAGGAAGACATCCTCTCTTGGTTGCTCGGAAGCGTTGACGCCAAATCCTACAAATTCACAAATTTGCTGCCCCTGGTAGTTCCCGAATCGAATTATATTCTTCGGGGCGATAGTTTTCGTGCGAATGTGTTATTGGCTGCATTTGACG
>CAXDQP010000399.1:0-1784 GCA_963991335.1 uncultured Flavobacteriales bacterium | reverse complement strand
CTCGTCTCCGATTGCAGGCAATGAAGCCATCGCTTCTTCGAACCAATCTTCACTTTCACCCTCACCTGCAACTTCCGGATCGATGGGCTCCGGTTCCTTTGCCCAATCCAGAGCTTTCCAATTTGCAACAGCCGCAGCAATTGCGGTCTGATTCACGGCCTCCCACGTCCATTCCATGGTCATTTCACTGCCGTACATGATGTCACCTTCGTACCAAGATTGTTCAAACCGAACAGGCAAGCCCGTGGGTGCTTGGAAGACCCATTGTTTGATTGTCCGAGACAAGGGATGAAAATCATCAGACGTTGAATCAGGGATGGCCGAGCGAGTGAGAACGAACTGCTCGGGCGCCGAGCGTGTTGGGAGCACATGTTCCCAAACGACTAGGATGGATGAATCGCTCACTTGTCCAGCCCACCAAGTGCTGTCAGTGAGCGCTTTTGGTAAGGCGAGGGAAGCGTAATGGTTCGAGATGCCATTGCCATTGCGCAGCTCGCGGGGATCGACAGGATTGATAGATTTTGTGCTGTCGGATCCAATGGAGGTGAGTTCGTTGCCCCATAAATGGCTCGACCAAACATTGGTGTCGCCGTCTTGGATGAAGGCATCTTCCAGGTTCCAAGCCATGCCGATCGTGGAATCTTTGGTGGCGTGTGAGCGAACCCATTGCAAATCGACGTCACGAGCCCATTTGCTATCATCGGCTTCCACGGCAACGGTCATGTGCACTCGAAATTGCGCATTTTCAATTTGCATGATGGCGTCACGCACATCATCGGAATCAGTGAAAACAGGCTCGGGCTGGCTGCACGCCAAAAGCACGAGAGGGGCAAGTAAAAGAATGCGGTTCATGCGACCAAAATACACCAGCAGTGGAAAGGTCAGCCGTGCATCGTCTCCTTCTTGCTGTAATTGGCCATGATGGAGGCCTCGTAATCGAGGTAGGCTTGCCAACGGGATTCGACGTCGACGCCGGTGCCATACTTGCGCGCAAAGCCGATGAAAGTGGTGTAATGTCCCGCTTCGGAAACCATCAATTCGCGGTAGAATTCGGCCAATTCGGGGTCACTGATTTTTTCAGAGAGCATCTTGAAGCGCTCGCACGAACGCGCCTCGATCATGGCGGCAAAAAGCAACCGATCCACGAGCTGTTCTTCTCGGCTGCACTTGCGGCGAATGAATTTCAGCACCTCGCCTACGTAGTCGTCTTTGCGCTCTGGACCGAGCTCGAAGCCGCGCGCTTTGATGCGTTCAACGACCATTCCAAAGTGTTCGATTTCCTCTTGCGCGATGCGCGTCATTTCTTCCACCAATTCCAAGTGTTCGGGAAAGCGCGCGATGATGGAAATGGCGTTGGAAGCTGCTTTTTGCTCGCACCACGCGTGGTCCGTGAGGATTTCGGAAATGTTGGTTTCGACGAGGGCGACCCAGCGCGGGTCGGTCGGCAAACGGAGACCGAGCATCGGAGATTCGCTCGAAGGGGAGGAGGAATTGCTCATGGGCGTGTTTTGATTCGGATCAAGCTACCGGTGGAAATGAGGTGGCCGTCTTCGGCCTCCAAGCACAACTCACCGCATTCGCTTTCTGCAGTGGGCAGGATGCGGGACCAGACCGTTTCCAGGGCAGAAGGGCTGATGCCACTGTACGTATTCATGATGATGAATCCACCGGGTTCTACCAGTTGTGCCACAGTCTGGCAAAGGGGAATGAGTTGGTCATCCAACTTCCATTTTTCGCCTTTAAGCCCCAATCCCCAGGTCGGTGGATCGAGGATGATGACGTGG
>CAXDQP010000398.1:0-1811 GCA_963991335.1 uncultured Flavobacteriales bacterium | reverse complement strand
GATCTACACTTGATCGCTCGTCGGCAGCGTCAGATGTGTATAAGAGACAGACACCGATGAATGGGCATTGCGAAATGCGTATGTCAGCATTGTGCCAACGCAATTTGATTTGACGGCGCACCACGCCATTTCAACCTTGAACCAATGGGATTTGAAATGAATAAAATGGATCACCCCATTGTCGGTCTGATCACGGGCCTTTTTGGAACTGTTTTCGGTTTTGCAATCATGACCATTTGGTGGAGCACTGCGAACGGCACCCGAATGGAATATTTTGTGCAAGATGTTTTTCTAGAGAGCAATTTGTACAAAGACAGCATACTAACCATTAGCGTTCTATTCAATGTAGGCTTGTTTTGGCTCTGCTTGCGTTTCAACTTGGAAAAACTCGCCAAAGGAATTCTAGCCATTATTTTCTTCTCGGTTCCGCTCATCATCTATTTTCAGGCTGCAGTGCGCTAATCTGTCTGAAATGCCAATCATACCGATGCAAAACACGAATCAGGAAAAGCACCGATGCATCTTCTTACTCGCTGGAGAAGCGTCAGGAGACCTGTACGGCGGCATGCTGATTGAGGCACTTCTCGAACAAGAACCCGGGCTCAAAATCATCGCATGGGGAGGAGAGCACATGGAGAAAGCTGGCGCCCATATGCTCCGTCACTACAAGACCATGGCGTTCATGGGCTTCTTGGAAGTTGTGAAAAATTTGGGCACCATTCGAGGCTTATTTCGCGAATGCGAGCAAGTGCTTCGATCGCATCAACCCGAAGCTTTTGTGGGCATCGATTACCCCGGGTTCAACCTCAAGATGGCGAAAAAAGCCAAACATATGGGACTGGCCACACACCATTACATCTCACCGTCACTGTGGGCATGGAACAAGCGACGAGTGCATTCCATCCGAAAGCACATCGATCAGTTGCATGTCATTTTGCCTTTCGAAAAACAATGGTTTTCGAATCATGGTGTGGAAGTCAATTGGGTCGGACACCCCTTGCTTGAATTGGAATCGATCGCGGGTGGCAATCGCTCAGTGTATGCTAAAAATATTGCAAGCCATGGCCAATCTCACAATCCGATTTTGGCCCTTGTTCCAGGCTCCCGGAAACAAGAGGTTGAGCGACTGCTTCCCGTTTTTTTGAAAACTGCTCAACAGCTACCGCAGTTCACCGCTGTTGTTTCGGGTGCGCCCGGGTTGGAGAAGGAAGACTACCAATTGGCCACGGACCAGGGCATCGAAATTCGATTTGGGGCCATGCGATCGCTGATGCAAGCGTCTTCTGCAGGATTGGTCACATCAGGAACCGCAACTTTGGAAGCAGCACTTTTGGGAATGCCCCAGATTATCTGCTACCGGACAAGCGGCGTCACCTTTCAGATCGCTAAACTGCTGGCCCGTACTCCTTGGATTGGCCTACCGAATATTTTACTTCAAAAGCAGGTTGTACCGGAGCGTATTCAACGTGATTGTGATCATCGGACACTCGTCCAGGACATCAAAAAACTGCACGATGGCGGAGCCTTGCTTCCCAATGGTCGGCTACAGTTGGATCAACTCCAGGACTTGCGAAATCAACTGCGAGGCAGTGGAACACCCTCCGCACAAGTGGCTGCTGCCATCCTGAATCACAGACCTCGCAGAGCGTGACCCTTGGGAAATGAGACCGTGTACGAGAACACAATGGTTTTCGTCTCGAACGGAGCCAGCACCTTGTTCCAAGTCACCTTTCCCGAAAAAGGATCCAGTTCACCTCCATTCCTGTCTCTTATACACATCTCCGAGCCCACGAGACCAGAGAGGCTCTCGT
>CAXDQP010000397.1:0-1832 GCA_963991335.1 uncultured Flavobacteriales bacterium | reverse complement strand
GCGGGCAAGCCATTTGGCAGCGTTACAATTGAAGATTACCGCGGCAGTCAACGGTGCATGTTGTTCGGCGAAGATTTCCTCATGTTCAAAGATTACCTCGTGGAAGGGTGGTTCTTGTTTGTCAAAGGTTCGGTGGAACAGCGCCGTTTCCGTGACGATCCCAACGATGTGGAGTTCAAGGTCCGTCACATCGAGCTGCTCGCGGATGTTCGGGAGAAATTCATTGCACGGCTTCGCCTTCAAATTGACATCGCAGTGTTGGATGAGCACCGATTGGATCACCTCGGGCAGTTGGTGGAAGAACACCCCGGCCAGGTCGGACTCACCCTTGAGATGCACGATGCGGGTTCGGCAGTTGAAATGCCAAGCCGCAGCCGAAAGGTGGAATTGAATGATGGATTTGTGGAAGCCTTAGAAGAACTGGTCGTACAAGGCGGTGTCAAGTACCGATTGGAGATGGCCAAGTGATGCGTTGAGCTGAAGTGGGCAAACGATCGAGGTGGATTTGAATTCCGGAATGTTCGTGCAATACTTTGGGAGGAGCGTGTAGGGTCGGATTGTCACTTTTAAACCAAAGTTTGCAAAAAAGGTGGAAAAAAGAGGCTTCTGAAGGGCATGGTCAAGGTGAAAGCGATGGATTGCGCATTTACCTTTGGAGCACAAATCACAGCGCGGCAAAACGCGCATTCAAAAACGATTGAATTATGGCTGTAGAATTTACCAATGAGAACTTCGATGACTTGGCGTTGAAAAGAGATAAGCCTGTCATTGTTGATTTCTGGGCCGAGTGGTGTGGACCTTGCCGAATGGTGGGCCCCGTCATTGAGGAGCTTGCCAACGATTACGACGGCAAAGCTGTCGTGGGCAAAGTCAACGTAGACCAACATGGAGACATCAGCATGAAATATGGCGTTCGCAACATCCCGACCATCCTCTTTATGAAAGGAGGAGAAGTAGTGGATAAGAGCGTGGGTGCTGTCCCAAAAAACGTGCTCGTTGAAAAGCTCGAGGCGTTGATGTAGGCCTCTTGGATTGTTCCGGCGCGAACCTGTCAAGGGCTTCGCGAAGGCGCATTGCTTCACTGCATTCACAACGATCAAAAGTCCCTGCCTTTCCGGTGGGGATTTTTTGTTTCATTCGCATTAACTTTAAGGTCATGCCTGCATCTGTAGACCCTGCTTTGCTTCAGCGCTTTGGTCGCTTGGAATTTTTGGCGCGCCAAGCGGTGGAAGGCTTCATTACGGGATTGCACCGCAGCCCGTTCCATGGGTTTTCGGTCGAATTTGCGGAGCACCGATTGTACAACCCAGGGGAATCCACGCGGCACATCGATTGGAAACTCTTCGGTCGGACAGACAAATTATTCGTCAAACGGTACGAGGAAGAAACCAACCTTCGTTGCCAACTGGTGGTTGACTGCAGCGGGTCCATGTGGTATCCCGGCGAGGTTGATCCGAATGGTCCGGAAATGAACAAGCTGAAGTTTGCTGTGCATAGCGGTGACGCTCTGATGGAATTGTTTCGCCGACAGCGCGATGCGGTTGGGTTGAGTCTCTTCAGTGATACTCTGGAATCGCACATGCCGGCCAAGGCGTCAAACGTGCATTTGCGTGCCATTTACCAGGAGCTCGAAGCCTTATTGGACGAATCCAATGACCGCAGGGCAGAAACAGGTGCGGTTGATGCCCTTCACCAGATTGCGGAGGCAAGTCCACGCCGATCCTTGGTTGTTGTTTTTTGTGACCTTTTGGATCGAGGAGGGGACGTGGATGCCATTATGGCAGCATTGCAGCATTTGCGGCACAACAAGCACGAGGTTGTTGTTTTTCATG
>CAXDQP010000396.1:0-1832 GCA_963991335.1 uncultured Flavobacteriales bacterium | reverse complement strand
GATCAACTCGATGACACGGTGCGCCCAATCAGCAATCCCAAAATACATCACTTCCTCCGTGCCCAAGAGTGTTCCCGAATCATCCAAAATATGCCAGCTCGGGTAACTATAGATTTCATCAAAACCTGCCAATTCATTGTAAACACTGAAGTTTCTGCATAAAAAAAGCCCGTATCGTTGTGATACAGGCTTTTCAAAAAGTGACCGTGTAGGGATTCGAACCCCAAACCTCCTCATCCGTAGTGAGGTGCTCTATCCAGTTGAGCTACACAGCCGAAAAAATCCGTCGAAACGGGGGGCAAAGATACCAACTCCCCTCAATCCACCAAATGGATTCACGGAATAATCACACGAATCGCTGTCTCGTCCATTGACAACGGAATCACTCACCTTCCCATTGCCTTTCTGTTGGCCTTCGGCAATCCATTTTCATGCAGCATAATGCCGATGGTATGGTGACGGAAATATGGCATGGAAACGAATTGCCGTCCGTCAAAGGCATTGCCTTGGCCCCAGGAGTTTTTAATGATGAAGTACGAACGGCCTCGGGCATCTTTGGCAAGGCCAACGATGTGCATGAGGTGATCGTCTGTATTCTCCTGTGAATCAAAAGCCGCTTGTCGCATCGCTTGATTCACTTGCGGCTCATCCGGCATTTGCCCCAACGTCTCCCACTCTTCGGCGCTCTTCGCTATTTCCGGCATAATCGCCCAGCCATTTTTGAACGAAAAGCCTCGATTGCTCACATCTGCATCCCAAGCGACCGTGAACCCTTCCGCAATTGCGTGCTCGACGATGGTCTCCAAATCGTCCAACGGCACATTCCAAAAAGCCCCATGGGCATGGTTATCTGGAACTTCCAAAATAAAGGATTGACCGAACGGATGGTGTGCAAATGACGTGACCGTCACGTATGCCTCCGGAACAATCCCCATTGCATCCCTGAATGTTGAGGGAGAATAGGACTTGCCTTCATAGTCGAACGATTCTGGCAAACCACCAAGGTGCGCGTCCAACACCGCTTCAACCGCATCAAACGACTCCGGAGCAATGCTACCCGATTGATCGACCATGCTTTTGGCGAGCGCTGACAAGCTTGCATCCAGCGCACTGTGATCATACGCTCCCGCGTCTTGTCCCCCACCATATATGGATTGTGGTACGAGACCGTACACGGCTGCCGCGTGGGTAACATCATGGGACAACCCTCCCGGACCAAATTGATGTTTGCCTTGGTAACGGACATAGCGCTCGACCTTTTCTGGATAAATCACTCGCACCGCGGCCATTTCACTGAAGTCATGCAGCTCGCCGGTAATCCGATGCGCTTCTGACTCCAAAAAGCTGGTGGTACTGAAACTCCAGCATGTACCTGTTTGGCCTTGGCTGAGAACATCTGTTGCAGTCAAATCAATGGTTACTTCTGGCGCCTGCGCATTCACATTCATTGGATTTCCGAGCAAGAATGCAAAGAAAACGGAGGCCAAGCTCCAAGCGTATATCGATTTCATGTTAAATTGGTTTGGATGCAATTTACATGCTGTCCACGAACATGCCACAGTCCCCCATCCTCAATTCTGATTCATTCCCCGAAGCGAATCCCCGCACACGCGAAATCATTGTGGACCAATTGCTGCCCAAACTCGTTCGTGGCATGCGGAGCGAAACCTCGATAGTTCTAGGTAAGTTCGTCTTGCAAGAATCAGAACACATGCAAGCCTTGCTCCATATTTTGGAGCATCCCCAAGCTTTTGAAAAGATTCACGCCCAAAAAGCCGCATGGGTCGTACATCGGGCATTTCAAGCAGACCAACGCGGTCTATTTGCCCACC
>CAXDQP010000395.1:0-1838 GCA_963991335.1 uncultured Flavobacteriales bacterium | reverse complement strand
ACAAAAGGCTGGGTGATGCCATCATCTGGATGCAATACCAGCGTGGCCTCGGTAAATCCTGCGCGAAGCGCTTGTTCCAGAATAAACTGCAGCAAAGGTTCACCGTCGAATCCAACCCGAATCATCGGTTTTGGCCGATTCAATGCATCGTGTTCGAATGCTTTAGAGGAGCGATTCGAATCCCTCGATGCATCCGCCGCACTGCGCTTCATTCGCGATGCTCTTCCCGCTGCCAAAATCAAAATCCGATCGCATCTCATGACGTGAAGGTATCAATTTATGGCGTCTTCCAAGCGCACGCCTTCTGCTCCTAATGCAATCGGAATGGGCTCTCCGTGTGCATTTGTTATCGCAGCAATTACGAACTCCAAATGCTCGCGGTGGCAGAGTACAAAACCGGTACCTCCCCCGCCTGAGCCATTGATTTTGCCGCCCAGCGCACCTGCCGAATGGGCACTTGCTAAGATACCATCGATGCGAGGGGTGGACACCGCAATTCCCTCACTTAGCCATTGATGATGCGCGACCAGAAGCTTCCCAATTCGCTCCAAAACTGGGTCTTTTTGCGCCAGCGCTGTTGCGCCTTCTGCAGAAATGCGCCGGTTTTCCAACGTTGTCATCATCAATCGTTGGTCCTCCGCATCCCAGTGACTCGGAAAAAAAGGCGGTCGCACGTTCCAATTGGTTTGCCCTTGACCTTCCCATTCTTGCAGCAGCTCCAATCGACGGTCTTTGGCCCGTGCCAGCACGCCCAAGGTGTCCTTGGCTTGATGCGAATCAAATAAGATCCAACAACCCGAAGGCTCCGAGAGAGGAGTGGTTTCAAACTCGGGATTAAAAGTGATGGACTGGGTCCCACCCAACGCGCAAACGGTTTGATCCATCATACCTCCAGGTTCATCAAACCACTCCACTTCTGCGCGCCAAGCCGCACGAGCAACCCATTCTTGTCGCCAATTCATTCCCCTGCGCTCTGCGATCAGTGCACACCATGCCACCACCAGTGCAGAAGAGCTACTGGCCCCGGCACGCATCGGAATTTGGCTCGTGACACGCGCATTCCAACCCCATTCGGGCAACCAGCCCTCCCGTTGCGCGAGGTGAAGAGCAATCAACCAATATTCCTGCGGATTCGGTTCCGGAAGGCCATCCAAATCATAGGTGAGTTGCTGGTCCAAATCTGCCAAGTGCAAATGCACGAACCTATCCGTTCGTGTGGAACTTTCGATGGTTGCGCGCAGATCAATGGCAGACGCAACAACGGGAAAGCCAAAGTAATCCTGGTGCTCACCAAAGAGACAGATGCGGCCCGGTGCAGAAACCGAGCACTTCATGCGCGCGTTCGATTGATCCGTGCAATTGCTCCTACGCAAACACCTGCAACCGCAGTTAGCAAACCGGCCGTTGCCATGTCATCATAGAGCCAAGAGCCTACGGCAAACAATGCCGCATAAACTCCTGCGCTGCCCAAGAGCATCGATAAAATCCCACGTGGCAGCGCCCAGCCCTGCTCCGCTTCAGCTGCCGAATCAGCTCCCGTACCATAGCGCTTCCACCCGGGTCCACCCGGTCGTACTTGGCAACAAAATGACGGAGGGTTTCTTCCGATTCCGGGGGCGTAATCCAAGTTCCAACAACCCAAATCAACGTGGTGATCAACGCACCCCAAACCAACTTTTCATGTGAAGCCCAGACTGCTTCAGTCAAATGATCATGAACGAACGTGAAATAGCCCGCGACGATCAATGATCCTGCCATGGCCACAAGCTCTGTCCAGGCATTGCTCCGCCACCAACACCAACGCACACGCGGACTGCTTACTCGCCGACCACGCGAGC
>CAXDQP010000394.1:0-1884 GCA_963991335.1 uncultured Flavobacteriales bacterium | reverse complement strand
CTTTTGAACAAGTAAATCAAATCTAAATCACTGACGAAGGTCACCCAGAATAGGGCAAGCCCACCCGTTAGGAAATAGCGATTTTGATCTCCACCAAATACTTTTAAAGCTGATTTAATCTGTTGCTTCAACATCGGAAGAACTCTCGTTATTCGCTTCGCTACGGCCTTCATTTAACGCCTCAGTTGCACCAGGTGGGAGCGACAAAAAGCCCTCCTTCACAACTGTGATGGACAGCGAATCCGCTCCCTTTTTGTAATCCGCCTTTAGCAAATCGCCCTCTTGAATGTTGGCGTTGATGATTTCCTCTGCAAATGGATCCTCTAAGTGCTTTTGGATGGCTCTCTTCAATGGACGTGCGCCATATTTCTCGTCGTATCCCTGATCCACGAGGTAATCCTTTGCCTTGGCGGTGACTTTTATTCCATAGCCCAGCCCCTCAATCCGATCAATCAAGGCGCTCAATTCCAAATCAATGATGCTGTGTATGTGATTTCGATCCAAACTCTTGAATACGACTACATCATCGATGCGATTCAAAAATTCTGGACTGAATGCGCGCTTTAATGCCGTTTGAATAACAGAGTCGCGGTTTGAGGTTTCATTATCAACCCGGGTAGAGGTGCCGAATCCGACACCCGTTCCAAATTCAGCAAGTTGCCTTGCGCCTATATTGGATGTCATGATGATGATGGTGTTTCGGAAGTCAATCTTGCGGCCAAGACTATCTGTCATTTGACCATCATCCAACGCTTGAAGCAACAAATTAAACACATCGGGATGTGCTTTTTCAATTTCGTCCAACAACACAATGGAGTAGGGGTGACGCCGCACTTTTTCCGTCAATTGTCCTCCTTCTTCGTAACCGACATAGCCCGGAGGCGCTCCCACCAAGCGACTGATTGCGAACTTCTCCATGTACTCGGACATGTCAATGCGGATCAACGACTCCTCTGAGTCGAACATAAAACGAGAAAGCACTTTCGCCAATTGGGTTTTTCCAACCCCAGTAGGGCCGAGGAATATAAACGAACCGATGGGCTTATTCGGATCCTTGAGTCCGGCACGGTTGCGTTTAATGGCCCGCGCTACGCGAACAATCGCATCTTCCTGACCAATGACTTTTCCTTCCAAATCTTCATTCATTCGAGCCAATTTCCCTGACTCTTTTTCAGCAATGCGCTGCACTGGAATGCCCGTCATCATGGAAACCACATCACCCACGTGATCTACGGTGACCGTCACTCGCTTGTTTTTACTGTCTTCTTCCCATTGGATTTTCGCCTTTTCCAAGCGGTCATTCAGCGTACGCTCTGTGTCGCGCAACCGAGCCGCCTCCTCATAGCGGTGGGACCGCACCACTCGGACTTTTTCCTCTTTGATTTTTTCAATTTCTTCCTCCACCTGCAAAATTTCATCGGGAACGGTGATGTTGTTCAAGTGAACCCGCGAACCCACTTCGTCCATGGCATCAATGGCTTTGTCTGGCAAGTGACGGTCCGTGATGTAGCGAGAAGTAAGATTCACACATGCCGCAATTGCTTCGTCCGTATAGGTCACACTATGGTGCTCCTCATACTTGTCTTTGATGTTGTTGAGGATTTGCAAGGTTTCATCGATCGATGTAGGCTCAACGAGAACTTTCTGAAAACGTCGTTCAAGGGCTCCATCTTTTTCAATGTGTTGCCGGTATTCATCCAAAGTCGTCGCTCCAACGCATTGGATTTCACCGCGGGCTAGAGCTGGCTTGAACATATTGGAAGCATCGAGCGAACCACTTGCGCCTCCGGCTCCAACGATGGTATGTATCTCATCGATGAATAGAATAACATCGGGTGCCTTTTCCAATTCGTTCATTACAGCCTTCATCCTTTCCTCGAATAG
>CAXDQP010000393.1:0-1888 GCA_963991335.1 uncultured Flavobacteriales bacterium | reverse complement strand
CAGCGACCACACGTCCCCCAGACGCGTACTCTACCAACTGAGCTACATCCCGATGCAATTCCCGCAATCCAAATGATTTTGGGAGGGCGAAGTTACTCAACATTCTTTTTGAATCGTTGAAAAGCGTTCAGGAGATTGCCAAAAAGCGTGTCGTTCATGATGTCCAGCCGAAGAGTCCTGCTAACTTTGCACCACCAATAAGCGACCCATGAAAATCTCCTTTGATTGGTTGAACCAAATGCTACCTGTCCGCTCCTCCATTGAGGAAGCTTCAGCTGTGCTCACTGCGACCGGCCTCGAAGTAGAAGGCGTTGCTTCGGTCGAATCCATTCCGGGTGGTTTGGTAGGCCTTGTTGCCGGCCAAATCGTGACTGCCCGGCAGCATCCAAACGCCGATCGGCTGCAAATCTGCGAAGTAAATATTGGGGAGGAAGAGCTGCTGCAAATTGTCTGTGGAGCAAGCAATGCGCGCGCAGATTTAAGGGTGATTGTCGCCACGGTCGGCACCACACTTCATCCCAATGACGGAGAGCCCTTCAAAATCAAGAAAGGAAAGATTCGAGGAGAGGTCTCCATGGGAATGATTTGTGCCGAAGACGAAATCGGACTCGGAGAATCACATGAAGGAATCATCGAACTCGACGCCAAGTGGCAACCTGGCACACCCGCTGCTGAAGTGTTCAACCTCCAGTCCGACTGGGTGTTAGAGATTGGACTGACTCCCAATCGGACCGATGGCATGAGCCACTGGGGCGTAGCCCGGGATCTACGGGCCGGATTGCTGCATGAAACAGTAGAAGGCACGTCCGAAAAAGTTGGTGCCTTGCAACTGCCTCGCGTGGCACCCTGGCCAAAAGCGCTAAAGAATGAGCTTTCGATTGATGTAGCCCACACCGAAGGATGCTCCGTCTATTGCGGAATGTTGATCGAAGGCATCGCAATTAGCCCTTCTCCTGAATGGGCCCAACGACGCTTGCGCGCCATTGGTGTTCAACCGCAAAACAATGTCGTTGATGCGACCAATTTTGTCTTGCACGAACTCGGACAACCCTTGCATGCTTTCGACGCAGACAATATCCGTGGCAATCAAATCACCGTCCGGAATGCGGAGGCGGGTGAAAAACTCACCACCCTCGATGGGACGGAACGAGAACTGCATGCGGATGACCAAGTCATTGCGGACTCAGACGGCCCTATGTGCCTGGCCGGTGTCTACGGAGGAGACCAAAGCGGTGTGAATGAAACCACCCAACGGATTGTGCTGGAATCAGCTTATTTTGACCCCGTCGTGACCCGTAAAATGGCGAAGCGTCATGGACTTTCTACCGATGCTTCTTTCCGTTTTGAACGTGGTGTTGATCCCGAATTGATACAACTCGCCCTCCAACGAGCGGCGCACCTATTGCACGAATGGACCGGATGCTCCGTGGTCGGGGTGAAACAGGTCAGTGCCACTGAACTCCCGAAAGGTGCGACCATCACATTGGAATGGGAAGCCTTGGATCGGCTGATTGGTGTTTCCTTAGACCGAACGGCTGTCAAAGCCATTTGCACCGATCTCGACATCACCCTCGTGGAAGAGCGTCCGGAAGCCCTGGTTTTGCAAGTACCTCCTTACCGGAAAGATGTAACACGGCCCGCCGATGTGATCGAAGAGGTGTTGCGCATCTATGGCTTTGACAAGATTCCCCTGCCAGCGCGCATGAATTCTACGGCTCAACACCAAGAAGGGGTGCCGGAAGAATCCATTCGATTGCAACTTGCAAATGTTTTGGTAAGCCGCGGATTTCAGGAGATCATGAGCAATTCCATGACCCGCTCATCTTACACCGAAGATTTTGGTGAGCAGTCGGACGGCTGGGACCCCAGCAAGCGCATCGCCCTGATG
>CAXDQP010000392.1:0-1890 GCA_963991335.1 uncultured Flavobacteriales bacterium | reverse complement strand
GATCAAAGGTGCCATGCCGGCGGAATATGGAGGCCGGGTGTCATCTGTCTTGAACATCGGATTGAAAGAAGGCAACAGCAAGGAATGGAAAATGGCAGGCGGATTGGGACTCATCAGTTCCCGATTAACGGTGGAAGGCCCTTTGCAAAAAGACAAGAGCAGCATCATTCTATCCGGTCGGCGCACGTACATCGACGTACTCACCAAACCAGCGTTGAAAGGAACCGCCTTTGAAGGCACAGGGTACTACTTCTACGACCTGAATGCCAAAGCAAATGTGCATTTGAGCGACAAAGACCAGCTCTTCTTGTCGGGATACTTTGGACAGGACGTATTCAGCTTCACCAGCGCGGATGCCGGATTTTCGACACGCATTCCCTGGGGAAATGCGATGGGCTCGTTGCGCTGGAACCGCATCGTAAACGACAAAATGTTCTTGAATATCGGAACGACCTACAGTTCGTATGAATTTGCTTTCATCGCTGGCCAAGAGGATTTCGAATTCGGTTTCGAAAGCGGCATCAAGGACTGGGCCAGGCGCGCAGAATTGAGCTGGTACCCCAACCTGCGGCATTCCATCAAAACAGGGGTCGATTACGTTCACCATGATTTTGTGCCTACCGACTTTGTGGCGCGCAGCGGAGATACTGAATTTGACACCGGCGAATCCGAGCAAACATTTAGCCATGAAACGGGCCTTTACCTTCAGGACGATTTTGATTTGACCGAAAAATTGAGAATCCACGGCGGATTGCGCTGGTCCGGATTTTGGCACGTTGGACCGTTTACCCGTTATGGCCTCCCCAATCCATTGGCACCGGGCCAAACAGAGGCTCCGACCTACTATGCACCGGGCGAGTTGGTTAAATTTTACAACGGGTTTGAGCCACGCCTCGCTGTGCGGTTCAAATCGGGACCGCAGTCCAGCATCAAGGCCGGTTATAGTCAAAACTATCAGTACATTCACCTCACGTCACTCGGGACTACTTCCTTGCCCGGAGACATCTGGATTCCCAGTTCAGACCGCGTTGCACCCCAATGGGGTGAGCAGCTGAGTCTGGGCTATTTCACGGATCTCGGCAAACAAAATATGTGGGAAGCATCGGTCGAAGGCTACTGGAAAGCACTCGAGGGCCTTGTCGCGTATGGTGAAAACTCACGGCCGGAAGACAACATCAACAACAACGTTGACAACAACCTGGTCTTTGGGTCGGGCTGGTCGTACGGCTTGGAATTTTTCCTCAAAAAGAGAAGGGGAAATTTCACGGGTTGGATCGGTTACACTTGGAGCAAAACCGAACGGCAATTTGATGGCCTCAACAATGGCCTCATTTTTCCCTCGAAATACGATCGCAGGCACGATTTGAGTGTGGTGGCTGACTGGAAAATAAACGAAATATGGCGCCTGGGAGGAGCGTTCGTTTACGCCACCGGCAACTCGCTGACGCTGCCGATACAACGGTATTTATTTGAAGGACGCATCACCGATGTGTATGGCGCACGAAACGGGTTCCGAATGGCGTCGTATCACCGCGCCGACATCAGTGCCACGCTCACCCCTGACAAGTCCAAAAAGGAAAGCGCGAAAAAGAAAAAAAACCGCGACATTCGTGCCGAATCTAGTTGGACCTTTGGTTTCTACAACGTTTACAATCGAATGAACCCTTATTTCATCTACTTCAGCAATGAAGGCAACCTGAACGTAGGAACGTTCGACTTGCAGGCCAATCAAGTGAGCCTCTTTCCGATCATTCCATCGGTGACATGGAACTTCAACTTCTGAGCCCATGCGTGAACTGCTGAAGCTCAATCCCTATTTCAAAAAATACCCCCTACTGCTCTTGGGCGGTGTGAATAACATCAAATTCAACAATGTAATTGCCGTATTTG
>CAXDQP010000391.1:0-1893 GCA_963991335.1 uncultured Flavobacteriales bacterium | reverse complement strand
GTGCCACTGCGCCAGTGACCAAGCACCACCACTGGGTTAACATGGCAAGCGCAAGCCTGGATCCTGCGATGAAACCAAAGGTGTTGCAGCCATGCAAACGGTTCCACCATCAAGCCGCTGGCCGTGAGCAACAACGCAACCGGAAAACGCCTGGGGGACACAGCTCCATGCTTTAACCCAGCAAGCAGCGTGGTGGGGCGAATGCATCCCCCCGCTACCAGCACATCGAAAAGGCGAGAAACAGACATCACAGACCCGGAAAGCCGCAGACCGCAGGAACAGAATGAGACTCATTTCGAAACTGCAATGCTCCTCAACAAAGACCGAAAAAAGTCTTATTGGCACTCTTAGCAAAAATTATGCATAATCTGCACTCCATTGCGTAGGGAGCAAAGCATGTTGCAGACGCCAAGCGTAATAACCAGCCAATATTCTGTCCCTCCCGACTCATCTCAAAGCATTAGTTGGAGTACCGACTTCAAATCCGCCAGCGAATTAGCCGCTGTGCTCTTAAGGCTTGGCAAACAATTTAATGTTTTGCAGCTGACTGCCGGAAAACATCAAGGCCACATCGCAGATGTTCACCTCAATGCTCTCAGCATTTTGAGTAATCAAACCAATCAGCTGCTCTTACTCAACGGCGAACGCGGACAAGATTGCATCACGTTTAGCTTAGAAACGAGCGGAAATCATTCTGATCACAAAGTTTACTGCCAATCCATTGAGTCCCATTCACTGCATGGATTCAAACCAGACCTCAAAGAAAGCCACTTCCAATTAACAGCAAGCTCAACAACTGTTATCGCCATCACCTCAGCCAAAAAATTCTGCAGGTTCCTTGAGTGCTCCGGAGCGTTTGAATTACGGGATAGTCTCTATACCAGCAATTCATTACAGCTAAGTCCAGCACATTATTCTACAATTGCAAACAATCTTTGCTGGCATTTAAACAACCCATCTAACAACCCAGAATTGCGTTCACTGCATACAGGAGAGATCTTCGCGCTGATGCTGGAAGCACTATCAAGCAGGAACAATCAATCCTTCAAGGCATTCGAAGTAGCACCACGCCAACAACTGGTTTGCGAATTGATCAGTTGGGGATTCGATAACAGCACAAACCCTCTCAAACTTGATGATGTCAGCAACATTCTCTTTAGCTCAAGGCGCACTCTCATACAAGGTTGCAAAGAAAATTTCCAAATGGGGCCAATGGAGCTGCTTCGCTTAATCCGCCTCGAGGAAGTGAACCATTTCCTCAGATCCAAAGAGTTACGAAGGGAATTAAAGCTAAACAAGGTAGGAGAAGTTGCAAGCCATTTTGGCTTCACAAGTCGTGGACATTTTTCAGCTTCCTATCAAAACCACTTTGGCGAATCACCAAGGAAAACACTTTCGAAAGCAAACATGATCGGTACGATGTAGGCAAAAACGAGGCCGAGAAAAACGACTAATCCCTAACCCTTCAACACGCACATTCAGTGGAGCATTAATCGGCATTTTTGGTGTCTTAGTTGTCATCGCCTTTGTATAAGGGTTGAGGGCATGGCTCGGTCATGAGTGAAGACGTTTAGATATGGAGTGAGCGATCGTTGTCTCCTGCGCGATCAGGGACGCAACGCTTTTTGTTCAAGCTCGCAGTCGATGCCATTGGCGTTTTGATTCAACGCTTGTTGCGCCTTGATTTCTGCTGCTGCTGCTCGTAAATCAGCGCGAAAGACGGGGTTGGCGTGCAGTTGGGCCACGGTTGCTGAGCCGATGAGCTGCCCCGCTTGCACGTCGGTATACCAGTGCACATTGCAGACGTTTCGGCTCTTTCCATACTCAATCCCACGTTGGAGAATTTGATCCTGTTGGCTTGGAGCAATCTCACTGAGGATCAGCGCCCAGGCC
>CAXDQP010000390.1:0-1893 GCA_963991335.1 uncultured Flavobacteriales bacterium | reverse complement strand
TTCCGTAAGCATTGAAGGAAATTGATTCGACGTTTGTGGCGTGGCATTTTGGATAGTGGGGAATTGGATCAACGCCAGAAGTTTTGGGGTACGATCTGAGCGATGGCCCCACTCAAAATCGGGAAGGAGGGTTTCACAACGATCGAAGCCAATGGGATGCGAAAGTCAAATCGGATCCAAAACACATTTTCGACCTGACAAATCGCGCAATCGATTTCATGTCCGAAAATGCCCATCGACCTTTTTACCTCCAAGTCTCGCACTATGCCGTGCATGCTGACATACAGGCGCAGGCCGCTACCCTTGAAAAATATGCGAACAAGCCACCCGGTCTGCGACAGAAGAATCCAGGGTTTGCTGCCATGACCGAGGACTTGGATGATGGCTTGGGGAAATTGTTGGCGGCCATTGATAGCTTAGCGCTCGCCGATAACACCTACATTATCTATATGTCGGACAACGGTTCTGTTCCAAATATCCCAGGGGCTAAGCAGTATGAAGAAAGCTATAATTATCCGCTGAGCCGAGGAAAGTGGGATGCAATGGAAGGTGGAGTTCGGGTTCCATTGATCATTCGCGGACCCGGAATTAATCCCGGAATAGAGTCAACGGTCCCAGTATCGGGAACGGATATGCTTCCAACCATCGTCGACCTCGCCGGAGATGGAACGCGCGAGTTTAAATCCATCGATGGTGGGAGTTTCAAGGAAATTTTGGTCAATAATCAATCGGATTCCATCGATCGACCCGTTCCTGGATTATTTTTCCACGTCCCATACCGCAACGGTATTGCCTTGAAGAGGCCGCATTCCGCACTTCGAATGGGAGACTTTAAGCTGCTGAAGTTTCAGGACACGGAGGAGTCTTTGCTGTTCAATCTTAATGCTGACATCGGCGAGAAACGTGATATATCGGGCGAGAATCCAGTGAAGACGGGCGAAATGCTTTCCGTCTTGGAAGGCTATTTAAAGGAAGTTCATGCACCCAAATGGGAAGAAGGGATTACATGGAAGAATAAGCCTTTGGTCGAAATCAATTCCCAGTATTGATCCATCCAATGAAGGCGATGAAAGGGTCCTTTTCTCCGAGTCTGTTCCTATCCCTGTCATTGGTGCTGCTCGCTTGTGATTCTCCTTCACGCTCCTCTGATTCCGCTGAATTGCCCAATTCAATCCTTCAGGAGATCGCAGCGTTGCCCATCCGTGCCTCCTCAGCGACCTCAGATTCCTTTGATCCGATGGTATTGATTACACGCGGCAGCATCATTATGGGAGCTACAGAATTGGATTTTGCGTTGGCGCGGTTACTTCCATCCCATGAGGTGGAGGTCGATTCGTTTTTCATGGACGTGCATGAGGTCACCAATGAAGCTTTTCAGCAGTTCGTTGAGGAGACGGGTTATGTTACGTATGCAGAAAGACCCATCAATTGGCTCGCAATGAAGATGCAAGTGCCTGAAGGGACACCAAGGCCACCAGATAGTCTGTTGCTTCCCGGATCGATGGTGTTTCATGGAAATACAGAGGTGTTTAGCATGTCGGATCATTCGCAATGGTGGAAGTGGGTGAATGGTGCCTGTTGGCGGCATCCATTCGGTCCTGGAAGTTCAATCCAAGGGCTGGAGAAGTATCCGGTCGTTCACATTTCCTACTTTGACGCCTGTGCCTATGCCCATTGGGCAGGAAAACGTCTGCCAACAGAAGCGGAATGGGAGTGGGCTGCGAGAGGAGGGCTCGAAGGGCAGATGTATCCATGGGGCAATGCGCCGATCAATGAGGGCGGATCCAGGTGCAATTACTGGACGGGCGTCTTTCCGTCGTTTAATTCGGCCGAAGATGGCTACGCGGCTGCGGCGCCAGTGCTTCAATTCGAACCAAATGGCTACGGATTGCA
>CAXDQP010000389.1:0-1894 GCA_963991335.1 uncultured Flavobacteriales bacterium | reverse complement strand
GCGATCCTCTCTGGTCTCGTGGGCTCGGAGATGTGTATAAGAGACAGAGTTCCAGGAATCCAAGAGCAGGAACTTTTCTTGAATTTGGCAGAATTGGATGTCAAGAGCCAAATAGCAAAAGGTTGGCCGCAAGTTTCAGCGTTTTATACCAATCAAAACAACGCACAACGCGACGCATTTGATTTCTTTCAAAAAGATCAGGCTTGGTATCCCGTTCAGTTGTGGGGCGTGAATTTTTCCATGCCTGTTTGGACGAGTTTTGGAGGACGCCAAGCGGTGGAGAAAAAGAAAATCAAGGAGGAGCGCGCTCGCGTGGGCCTGAATCAGATTACCCAAGCCGCGACCATGGAGTTTGACAACGCACAGGTGGGTTTCTCGAATGCGGTCGCTATGCTCAATAACGCGACCAACGGGGAGCGATTGGCAGAAAAGATTTACAACCAGTCAGAAATACGTTACAAAGAAGGCATGGTTTCGAGCTTTGACATGAATGAAGCTCGAAACCAATTGCTCGAGGCCAAAATCCAAACACTCACCACCTCATTGGATTGGTTAGATGCCCGAGTAGCGTTGCAAAAGTCCCTCTCTGCATTTGAGTGATTGCCCGCAAAAAATCAAGAAAGAACAGAACAATGAATAGTAGATATACAGCACGCATGAAAACAGCATTGGGCATTCCCACGGTGATTTTAGTTTTGACTTTGGGCGGTTGCGGCTCAGCCGAAACAGAAGGTTCAGAAGCGAGGACATCCGAACAAGAGACGCCCGTTTCGGACCTCTTCAAGGTTGGCGTTACACGCATCATTCCGCAGGCATTCACCCACCGTTTTTCGGTTCAGGGCAATGTCGAAACTGATCGGAACGCTCTTTTGACGACGGAATTTGGTGGCGCCATCGAAGAGGTATTCGTCCGAGAAGGCCAACAGGTAAAGGAGGGCGCTCCTTTGGTGCGGGTCAATACCGATGTGATGGAGCGTTCAATGTCTGAATTGCAAACCCAGCTGGAACTCGCCCAGGCGGTATTTGACCGCCAAGACCGTTTGTGGGAGCAAAAAATCGGTTCGGAGATTGAGTTCTTGCAAGCCAAGGCGCAATTGGAAGCATTGAAGCGGTCCAAACAAACCTTGCAAGAACAAATGGAAATGGCAATGTTGCGTGCACCGTTTGCGGGAGTCGTGGATCGATGCCTGGCCAAAACCGGGGAATTTGCAATTCCGGGAGCTCCGCTGGTGCGCATCGTTGACTTGAAGGACTTGTATGTTCGAGCAAGCGTGAGCGACCATTATGCAGGCAAAGTAACCCGAGGTATGCCGGCGGAAGTCATCGTCAGCGGTGTGGATTCCATTCGCACCGAGGTGGGGCGCGTAGGGCAATTCATCAACCCTTCCAACCGAACCCTTGAGATTTCGTTGCCGCTGCCCCAAGGCAGCAAGTTTTTGCCCAATATGTACGCAAGTGTTTGGCTGCAGGACCTTGGCTTGGATAGCGCGATGGTATTACCGAGTGCGTTGGTCCAGCAGGACATCAATGGCGACGAGTTTGTTTTTGTGGCAGAAGGCCAAAGCGCTGTGCGCACCATCCGTAAAAAAGTCATTGTATCGGGCATGGGATCTGGCGATAACCTGCTCATCACTTCGGGCCTTGCATTTGGCGACGACGTGGTTTCCCGTGGGGCCAATCGCATAGTGGAAGGACAAGAAGTAAACCTCATTACGGACTGATTCGATGCAGGACCAACCCCAAAACCAAAAGGCGCGTGAGTTCGGATTGAGCTCATGGAGCGTGAACAATGCCACGACGGTATTTGTGCTTGTCGCCATCATTATCATTTCAGGGCTGTATAGTTACCCTGTCTCTTATACACATCTGACGCTGCCGACGAGCGATCTAGTGT
>CAXDQP010000388.1:0-1896 GCA_963991335.1 uncultured Flavobacteriales bacterium | reverse complement strand
GGCTTTCGAGTTCCTCTCTGGTCTCGTGGGCTCGGAGATGTGTATAAGAGACAGAAATGGAATTTCTTCCATGCGCAGCGTCTGCTCATTGTATCGAATTTTATGAAAGCGCTTTGCCATCGATTAAGCAAAGGTGCAACTTATATTCGTAGCCCAAAGCGGTTCTAAAGCCTGTTTTGCAGATTTTTGCAGTGAACAAGTCCGAAATTCGCAGTACACAAACCCCTGAAGCCCCATGGAATCCAAGTTGATTCGCGAGCATTTCCTGAAGTTTTTTGCCTCCAAAGGGCACGAAATCGTGCCTTCTGCCCCAATGGTGATCAAAGACGCCCCCACATTGATGTTCAACAATGCTGGCATGAACCCCTTCAAGGACCTTTTCTTGGGGAACAGCCCCATTGTGCACCCGCGGATTTCGGACACGCAAAAATGCTTGCGGGTCAGCGGCAAACACAATGACTTGGATGAGGTTGGGGTTGACACCTACCACCACACCTTGTTCGAAATGCTGGGGAATTGGTCCTTTGGAGATTACTTCAAAAAAGAAGCAATCGATTGGGCTTGGGAACTGTTGACCAAGGTTTACCAACTCCCCGAAGATGCGTTGTACATCACTTATTTCGAAGGAGACAAAGCGGATGGTTTGGAAGCAGATCAGGATGCAGCCGACATCTGGAGCCAATGGGTACCGCAAGAACGGATCATTCCTGCATCCAAAAAGGATAATTTTTGGGAAATGGGTGAAACCGGTCCATGCGGTCCATGTTCGGAAATTCACATTGACTTAAGGGATGCTTCGGAACGCGAAAAACAACCCGGTCGAGAGTTGGTCAATGCAGACCATCCCCAAGTAGTGGAAATTTGGAATTTGGTTTTCATGCAATTCAATCGAATGGCCAATGGAAGTCTGAAACCACTCCCCCATCAACACATCGATACAGGAATGGGATTTGAGCGTCTTGCCATGCCGCTGCAAGGCATACAAGCCAACTACGACACCGACGTTTTTTGCCCTTTGCTGTACCAGGTTGAGAAATAGAGCAGCAAGACCTACTCGCGCACCGACTCGAAGCAGGATGTTGCGTTTCGTGTGATTGCCGACCACATACGCGCCGTGGCCTTTAGCATCGCAGATGGTCAATTGCCCTCGAATACGGGAGCGGGATACGTGATCCGTCGCATCCTGAGACGGGCCATTCGTTACGGGTATTCGTTCCTCGGCTTGCAGGATGCTTTTATGCATCAATTGGTGCCCACCTTAGCCGATCAAATGGGTGACGCATTTCCGGAATTGCGCAATCAACAGGCCTTAATTGAGCGGGTCATTCACGAAGAAGAAGAATCTTTCTTGCGCACGTTAGCCAAAGGAATTGAGCGACTAGAAGCGCGAATGACGGAATTCAAATCGACCAAAAGTCTGCCCGGAGATGTTGTATTCGAACTGTACGATACGTTTGGGTTTCCATTGGACTTGACTGCACTTATGGCGGGTGAAAATGGCTTTGAACTAGACGAAGTAGGGTTTGAAAAGGCCATGCAAGTCACCAAAGAAAGGAGCCGTGCTGCGGGTAAATTGAGCGCAGACGACTGGGTGGAAGTCCACCCTGATTCCAGCAGTGAATTCCTAGGCTACGATACGCTCGAGGCATCGTGCCGCATCCTTCGTTACCGCGCGGTGACCGCCAAGAACAAACAATTTTTCCAGCTTGTACTGGACCGCACCCCATTTTACCCCGAAGGTGGAGGCCAAGTGGGAGACAAGGGCACCCTGCAACCCAAAGGAAACGAAAATGCCAAGTCAATCGCCGTATTCGACACGAAAAAGGAAAACAACCTTGTGGTGCATTATGTCAACGAGTTGCCTGCGGATCCTTCTGCATCGTTAGAAGCGAAAGT
>CAXDQP010000387.1:0-1897 GCA_963991335.1 uncultured Flavobacteriales bacterium | reverse complement strand
CGTGGGCTGGTGATAAATTTGGGGGATTAATCAAGCCGGGCGATCCTACTGTGGGCTACCACGATGGTGGAGCAGTCCGGTTCACGAATGATAGATTTGACCGCATCAACAGTTTGCCGTTTGATGGTACGAAAAAGCCCAATACAGCATATTGGTTCGGTGAATACGGTAACTTGGAATGGGACCCCACGTGCTACCAATGCATGTACTCTCCGGTGGGTTCCGAATTGTGGCGCTCGGAAGATGGCGGAGCTACTTGGTCATTGGTCCATGACTTCGGCGGTGAAAAAATCATTTCAGTGAAAGTGAGCCCACGTGATACAGAGCGCTTGTATGTCTCTCAAAAACTCAGTGGATCTCTCTGGCGCATTCACCGATCGACGGATGGAGGAAGCACGTGGGAAATTGCGACACCGACGCCTGCGGAAAATGGCAGCAACAACAACCAACCCATTTACTTGGATGTTGACGGCACCAATCCGGATGTTCTTTGGTGTGTGCTTACCGGTACACAGAACGGCTACAAAGTGTTGCAGAGTCAAGATGCGGGCGAAACGTGGCAGGACCTTACTACCGCCACCATTGCAGGCGAACGCGTCGTGAGCCTCGCCCACCAGCGCGGAACGGATGGGGGCGTCTACATCGGCACTACCCAAGCCGTTTATTACCGTGACAATGGAATGGACGATTGGCTGCTGTACAACACCGGGCTGCCCATGATCAATGTTTCGACGTTTCTGCAGCCGGATTATTGCGGCGGCCATATTCGGACAGCTGGCACACGCGGAGTGCATCAATCTGATTTCAAGGAGCCTTCATCGGTTTTGGCTGGATTCATGGCCGATCGCCGGCGGATCAATTTGGCATCGCCTTGCACGGTTTCTCCCATTCATTTTGCCAGTGTCTCTGTCGCGTTGTGCGACGGCGCTCAATACGAATGGGACTTCCCAGGAGGAGAATCCAACGGAGAAGGAGAAAGTGAGGCTTGGGTCTGGTACCAAGAGGAAGGGAACTTCCCAGTAACGCTCACCGTATCGGATGCTGCAGGCAATTCGGATTCTTGGACATGGGAAAACATGATCGAAGTCGTCAACGAACCCGTGGTTCAAGCCGGTGGTTTTCAGGAGAATTTTGATGGCCCCATTTTTCCACCTGAACATTGGCGCATGGAGGTGAATGGCCACGCATGGGAGCAGGCTTGGGACTTGACCGATGGTGCCAACGGTGTCGCGCAATTCCCCAATTATTGGGTGAATACAGAAGGGGCGACGGACTTGCTGATCACGCCCGCATTTGACCCAGAAGGAATGAATCACGTCACGTTCGATGTTGCCCATCAGATGTATGCGGACAACTCCGATGGCCTTGAGCTTTGGGGCCGACCGGGTGGAGAGGAGGATTGGACAGCGCTGTGGGCGGCTTACGGGCCTGATTTGGCTGTTCCGGGCTGCTACATGTGGTTCTGGTACGATACCGGAGGAGAATTGGTGTGGTCAACGCAAGAAGTAGCCATTCCTCAGGAATGGTCGCAAGGCGATGTGTCATGTTTGGAATTGGCCTTTGTGAATGTCGGCGCGTATGGCAATCATATTTGGATTGATAATGTCACCTTGAATGCCGCCTATTCCATTCATGGTAATGACGACCGAGGCGAGCTGGCGATGTATCCCAATCCAAATGATGGACAGTTCCAGGTGGTGGTGCCAGATGATTTTCTCGGAAAGTCCTACCGCATCCATGATGCTTCGGGGCGGTTGGTGCACCAGGCTGCCTTCAAGCAAACACATGAACAATGGGAGCTGATGCTATCTGCAGGTGTTTATACCGTTCAAGTTGAGGGGCAACGTGCATTGCGTTGGATCGTCCGATGAAGGAGCCCACGCACCAGGCTGCTCCG
>CAXDQP010000386.1:0-1897 GCA_963991335.1 uncultured Flavobacteriales bacterium | reverse complement strand
GCCGGAGCGTCAGCGGCCGCTTTCGCTGCTTCAGCCGCTGCGATTACTGCTTTCTGTGCCGCTTCACGCGCTGCGGTCACTGCCTTTTCTGCAGCCAATCGAGCTGCTTTGTCTTTGTCCGACTCGTTATTGAGTTGGTCAATCTTGCCTTGGACCTTCGCAGACTTTTCTGTCATCCACTTTTCGAAGCGCTTCTCCGCTTCGGCCTCGGTCAAAGCCCCTTTTCGGACGCCATTTACTAAGTGGTTGTGGTATACGACACCTTTGTACTTGAGCAATGCGCGAACCGTGTCAGACATTTCAGCTCCTACTTGTAACCAATGCAAGGCACGATCGTGCTTGATTTCAATGGTTGCAGGATTGGTGTTGGGGTTGTAGGTTCCAACTTTTTCGATGAATCGGCCATCACGCGGAGCGCGAGCATCAGCTGCAACTACATGATAGAATGCCTTTCCTTTTTTACCGTGACGTTGGAGTCGGAGACGAGTAGCCATGAGAGAAACGTTTAATAAGGGTCCTAAACCCGGTTGTTAAAATCAAAAATATGTATTCCCGAAAGGGAGCGCAAAAGTACATGGCATCTCTGCAACAAACAAAAGTCGGACACTTTTTTTTCAGTTCGTGGCTTTCAGGCAACAAAACCAAGTGGAAAAATGTCATTTGAATGAAAGCGATTAATTTGTGGTAGGACGATGAAGTATGACAACATAGAAAGGGTTCGGGCCTCGGGCTCGTAGGTTTCCATTATTAATGTGATGGCAGGAAGCTTGGATGGTGCCATTGCATCGCATCCGGATGAATCCGATGATGTGCGAAAGGCCATGGGTTTCATCAATGAAGCTGACCATGACCATGTTCGTGAACTGCTCGCGTCCTGCGACGCGGTCATTGCCGGCGGGCATTCGGTCAATGTGAGTGGTGGTGTCATGGAGGTCGTCAATGATGCCGGAGAGCATCCGACTTGGATCCTTTGCACGCGTTCGGGCTTTGACGCTGACGCACCCATTTGGAATGCGCCGAACACAGCCAAGTGGCTCGTGTCCGATCAAGCGTTGCCAAACGTCAAAACGAACGGTTCAGATCGAACCTTGGTTTACGGAACTCCCGAAGCACCCGGTAAGGGTTTGGTTCAGACCATTTGTGATGCTTGTGCGGAAGCGAACTTCAAGCGGGTTTTGCTCTTTGGTGGTGGTTTCATCAATGCTGCGTTTTACGAAGCAGGAGCAGTTGATGAGTTCATCGTGACCATTTGTCCGGTGATTGTGGGCAGCGAAAAGCGCGTTCCCATTGTTCAGCCAGCCTTGTCAGGTCCCACCCATTTCACATTGGACAGTGTCAAAACGGAAGGGAACATGGTATTCATCCATTACATTGCAGAACGATGAGCAAAGGAGCTGAAAGCGCGGTTGCATTGACCAATATCGAAATTGAACACAAGTTTTTGGTGGGCGATGGATTTGACCGCGAGGGTTGGGTTGTCGCCTGCCAGGCGTTGGATCCGGACCGTGAGAAACAGGTGCGCGTTGTAGATACGTATTACATTCCTGCAAGCGAAAATGCATGGATTTACCGCCATCGGTATGACGAAGAAATTCAACAGCTCACTGTGAAATCCCGTGGTGGAGATACCGAAGTGCGCACGGAGATCAACCTGGACCTATCAGGGAATGACCAAGCCGCTAAAGTTTCTGCCTTTATGGCAACTCTGCAGATTGAAGAGCGGCATGAGGTGGTGAAGCAAATCCATGTATTTGATTTCCCGGATTGTGAAATCGTACATTACGTGGCGAGTTGTGGGAGCAGTGTCGTTTCGTGTGTGGAGTTTGAGGCCATTGGGGCGACGAGTGTGGACAGCGCATTGGCGGTGTTGAAACATTATGAATCTGCTTTGGGATTT
>CAXDQP010000385.1:0-1919 GCA_963991335.1 uncultured Flavobacteriales bacterium | reverse complement strand
CCATTTCTCGATTCTGTAGCACCCGTACACGCTCCTTTTTCATGCCCAAAAAGTTCAGAATCATTCGTGCCTTCCGGAATCGCGCCACAGTTCACGGCAATGAAGGCACCGTGTTTTCGTTTTGAAAACTGATGCACCACACGCGGCATGATTTCCTTGCCTACTCCGCTCTCACCCAACACCAAAACGGAAAGGTCCGTAGGCGCTACCTGGGACGCTACGGTGACCGCTCGATCCAGCGCCGGACTGACGCCAATGACTCCAAATCTTCGTTTGATTGCTATTGCATCCATTGCCTAATTTTTCATGCATCTTCCGAATCCTGTGTGATTGTACCGATGAGGGTTACCGGCGTACAATCATGCACATGGACATTGACATAGGTTCCGGGCTGGGCATCCCCTTTGGGGAAAACAACTACCGTATTGTAGGTGGTTCGCCCAAAAAATTGATCTTCTTTTTTCTTGGAAGTGCCTTCGACCAATACGCGGTAAGTGCGGCCAACGTATGATTTGGTTCGGTTCGCTGCATGCACTTTCTGAACCGCCATGATCTCCTGCAAGCGCCTCTTCTTAACTTCCTCAGGTACGTCGTTTTCATACTTTCGCTGGGCCAAGGTCCTTGGCCGTTCGCTGTAAGAAAACATATAAGCCATGTCGTAGCGCATCATTTCCATCAGGGAAAGGGTGTCTTGATGCTCCGCTTCTGTTTCGCCACAGAATCCCGAAATGATGTCCGTTGAAGTAGCACAATCGGGCATGATGCGATGAATGGATTCCATGCGTTCCAAGTACCATTCTCTCGTGTAACCTCGATTCATCCGCTTCAAAACATCGCTATTTCCTGACTGCACGGGCAAGTGGATGTATTTGCAGACATTTTCGTGTTGGGCCATCACTTCCAGCACGTCGTCGGTCATGTCTTTTGGGTGGCTGGTGGAAAAGCGAACACGAAGGTCCGGATTGACATGGGCAACACGGTCAATCAATTCTGCAAAACGAACCACCGGCTGCGCCTCGTCTTTGATGACACCTTTGTTGTCAATGTTCCATTTGTAGCTGTCTACGTTTTGGCCTAACAAAGTCACTTCACGGTAACCCGCTTCAAACAGTTCATGTGCCTCTCGAACGATGCTTTCCGGATCACGGCTCCGCTCTCTTCCTCGTGTAAATGGCACAACGCAGAAGCTGCACATGTTATCACAACCCCGCATGATACTTATAAAAGCTGTCACACCATTGGCATCCAAGCGCACCGGACTGATTTCCGCATAGGTTTCTTCTCGGCTTAGCAAAACGTTCACCGCCTTTTGCCCGCCGTGCACCTGATCCACAAGGTTGGGGATATCGCGATACGCATCCGGTCCCACCACGAGGTCCACTAATTTCTCTTGCTCCAATAACGACTCTTTCAACCGTTCAGCCATGCATCCCAACACCCCTACCACAAGATGAGGCCGAGCACCTTTGGCTTGCTTGAATTGTCGGAGCCTGGCGCGAACACGTTGCTCCGCATTTTCGCGAATCGCGCATGTGTTGAGCAAAATCAGGTCGGCCTCATCCTCTTCCCGCGTAGTTGAGAAGCCGGCATCGCTGAGGATGCTCGCCACTATTTCAGAATCACTGAAATTCATCTGACACCCATAGCTTTCAAGGTACAGTTTCCGGGTATGCGTGGGTTGACTGGGCACCACGGTTGGGGTTCCTTGGAACGACTCCCCCAATAATTCTTTTTTATCGCCTGCTTCCATGTTCGACTGCTTCTAGTGTGCCTTTGTTGGGCAAATTTACGTCGAAAAAAGCGACTGACAGAATGTCAGCCTAGCAAGCTTGTCTTCCGGATTTGTCATCCTATCAACTCGATGCCTAAATAGATCACATCGAGCCTCTATTGGCCTTTGATCAAGAAGAATAAAAAGC
>CAXDQP010000384.1:0-1921 GCA_963991335.1 uncultured Flavobacteriales bacterium | reverse complement strand
TACATGCCTCGAACAGCAGCAGCATCTTTTTCGACCGAATCAACAGAAGCACATCCCCTGCTGAAGAATTCCAAACCCACCATTCCTGTTCCTGCGAATAATTCAAGCACGGCTAACCCTTCCAAATCCACCCTGGAACGCAACAAATTGAACAAACTCTCCCGGCCAAAATCTGTGGTTGGCCGACCTTTAAAGGACTTGGCCACCTTTGGACGACGGCCCTTGTAAGTGCCTCCTGTTATTCGCATGGCAACAGATTTGCCAATGCGTTCCAATGTTGCGCCGCTTGCGGTTTCTCGGCCCATTCAACGCTTGGTTTCTTCACCAGCACCCGCTCAAAAAACCGACCAAATCGCTGCACCAATTCCCCTTCTTCATCCAACTGGCCCGAAAACCAAACCTCCATATCCAATCCGTCTTCGAGTTCGTGGCGCTTTATGGCATTGACCACATGGTACAAAACTCCATCACCGGCTATGTCATCTGTTGTCATGGACCACAGCAACTGACCGTGAGCGAACAAGGACATCAATGCTCGCTCGTGTCCAACGTGGATTGCGATGCACCCGGGCTTGTCGTGCTTGCGCGTTTCGAGGCTGACGGTTTCCAAAAAAACCAAAGCGATCGAAATGCGCTTGGCTTGTGGCCAAAACGCCTCCACTTGCTTTTGGTACCCGGCAATATCCCGTTCAATGAGTGCTGCTTCTTCGCCAAAAGCTTCGGTGTAGAAAGGCAACGAATCCGCCTCGTCCGTTCCCAAATGCAAGGCTTGCAACGCCCCTTCCATTCCTGCGGAGACCCGTGCAGGAGCCAAAGAAAAATAAGGCAAATTCGAGGCAAATTGAACCGATTGAATCGCTGGAAAGATGGATTTCAGCTCAGCGAGTGCCTTTCCCAACCCTTCAGTATCTGTGACGGGCAATGTATCTCATCGAAGGGCGCTCAAATTCCGGCATTGCAACCACTGCAGGTGATAGACACTCCAAGCCAATAACAGGCTAGAAGTTTCGCTCTTAATTTCTCCAGTTGCCATCGGTATGCGCTTCTGTCAATGACCCGAAGCGCAGGGTGTCTTTCTTGACCTTTTCTCGGCCAAACGGTGTGGGATCCTTCACCAGGATTGTGGATTGCAAGACTCCGCCGGACTCGACACTGTCGACCTGCAATCGGAAGCGTTCTCCACTCAATGGGTTGAACCACAGGCTATCGATCGCTACTCGAGGCAGACGCTTTGCAATGCGAATCTCTGGCGTGAAGTTTTCGTCGTAGAAGGTCGTGTAGATCACATCGCGCACTTTATATGTGGTAGAATCTGCTGCAATCAAGTCGATGAGTTCTTCTTCCGACACGCCCATTTCTTCCGCCACAGCCGGCAATTCAGCTCGGGTCAAGATCAATCCCATTTCCGCACTTTTGGACTCTGGCAACGTATCATTGAACGAACCCATATTGAAACTAACCGGCATCACAGGCTCATAGACAAACCGCTGAAGGCTATCAAAATCATCACAAAAGACGCCGTAAATCTGCTGGTGCGCTTCCTGTGCATCGCGAATGTCCTTGAGCGCTTGAATCGTCTCTGCATCCACCTGCGTCTTCAGCTCCCGGAACTGAATCTCTTCATCGACACTGTAAAAAACTTCATACCCCAACCAAACAGCCACAACAGTCCCCGCAATCATCATGATCCGGTAGTGAGAGGCTTGCAGTCGGGACAAAACATAGGGTGTCGCCAGGGCAGCCACCGCAATGAGGGCGAGGGAAGAAATCAACATGGCAGTTGGCTGGCTCTCCAGAGCATCCCCGCTCAGGTATTTGCCGAGGAAGCCCATCCCTGCTACTAATAACAGGATGGAAACAACGTATTTGTAATTCTCTTTGATGAAATTATACATAGGAATCGTTTCGAAGTCGTATCCGC
>CAXDQP010000383.1:0-1931 GCA_963991335.1 uncultured Flavobacteriales bacterium | reverse complement strand
CCACGAACTCCTTGATCTCTTGGAGTTTTCCGCTGCCGACGAAAGTTCGAGTATACGGAAGGTCCAAACCATGGATAAAGGTTCGAAGCGAAGTCGCTTCAGCGGTTGAGGCCAAAAAGGCCAATTCTTCCAGGTGCTCGTCAACCGTGTCGCGCGATTCACGTCCCGTCACCAGTCCGATTAGAATGCACGTTTCGGGTTCCGGCGCTGTTGAATGGGATTTTTTTTTGTCCAGCATGGTTTCGTCAGTCCCTGAATTCTTCAATGTAGCTCGCGACACCACGGATGGTGGCCGCATCTAGGATGCCTTTCTGAGGGGGCATCGTGCCCTTGCCATACGTGATGATGGCGACGCGTTCTTCGACGGTCATCGTGGACAAGGATAAGTCGGGGGCTTTGGATGCCATGAGCTTGCCATCGTTGCCATGGCACAAAGAGCATTTCATGGTATAAGCACGCTGGATTGCGGCGAGAGAGGGCTGCGAACCAACGGCAGGTTCAGCGGCAGGTGACGCTTCTTCCCCGCATTGAACGAACAGTAAAAGGGGCAAAATGCCCAAAAGCAGTGCAGTGCGGTTCAATGTCCTGAATTCTACTAACTTAAAACCAGCCGTAAGCCTCAAAACCCGGTCGGATGGGCCAAGGAATGCTTGCTACGATGATCACGAGGGCGATGAGGAAATAGCGAAATTGGCGCCGATTTTTCAATTCATCCGTGCTGGCGCGCTTGACCAAACTATGTCCCAAGGTGCCGAACACAATGGCAATCAACATTCCAACGAGGTGTTCCACTACGAAAAACCGCATGACCGTGGACGACATAACACCGGGCGTGCCCAACATGCTGGCCCAACCCTTCATAAAATAGAGCGCCAATCCAAGGAGCAATTGAATGTGCAGGCTAATCATCGAAAATAAACCGAGCTTTGCCTGCCCCGCGGAGAAACCGCTTGCGTTGCGTTTGGCTGACCATGCTTTAAAGATGGTGACGACTATAAGTGCGAGCACAACCCAACGCATGGCGCTGTGAAGGTGTTGGAATCCGGTAATCATGCGTCAAAGATAACGCCTTATCCGATGTTGTTTAGACGATTCCCTGATCGATCATCGCATCCGCGACTTTCACAAAACCAGCAATGTTTGCGCCCTTCACGTAATCGACATAGCCACTCGCATCTGTGCCGTACTCGACGCACTGCTTGTGAATGTCTTTCATGATGGAGAGCAGTCGTTGGTCAACCTCTTCGCTGGACCAACTCAATCGTAAGCTGTTCTGTGACATTTCGAGTCCACTGGTGGCTACACCACCGGCATTCGACGCTTTGCCGGGGGCGAAGAGGACTTTCGCTTCCTGAAACGCCTCAATGGCTTCCGGAGTGCTGGGCATATTTGCGCCCTCTGCAACCGCCATGCAGCCATTGGCGATGAGGTTCAATGCGTCTGCCGCTTCCAGCTCGTTTTGGGTGGCACAAGGAAATGCCGCATCACACGGGATCCCCCAAGGTCGCACTACGGTGTGGAAAGTAGACCCAGCATGGGCGTCGGTGTATTCGGAAATACGCCCCCGTCGGCTGTTCTTCAAGTCCTTAATCCACGTTAATTTGGCTTCGTCAATTCCGTTGGGGTCATGAACGAATCCTCCGGAATCTGACATCGTCAGCACTTTTCCTCCCATCTGAATCACTTTTTCAGCGGCATATTGTGCCACATTGCCTGATCCGGAAATGACGACCTTTTTACCGGCCAGGTCCAAACCCTTGGAACTGAGCATTTCGGCGGCGAAGTAAACCGCTCCATAGCCGGTTGCTTCTGGACGAATCAGGGATCCTCCCCAATTCCGGCCTTTCCCAGTCAAGACTCCCGTGAACTCATTTCGCAGGCGCTTGTATTGGCCAAACATGTAGCCAATTTCGCGCCCTCCAACGCCGATG
>CAXDQP010000382.1:0-1945 GCA_963991335.1 uncultured Flavobacteriales bacterium | reverse complement strand
GAACGGTTGATCGAACTGGAGTTGAAGAATCCGGAATGGGCCGACCCAAATTCACCTTCGCAGCGTGTAGGAGGGGACTTGACCGACAAGTTTGAGAAGGTGGCTCATTCGCAACCGATGCTCTCGTTGTCCAATTCGTACAATGCCGGGGAAATCCTGGAATGGGCTCAACGACTGGATAAGTTGTTGGAAGGAGAGTCCGTGGAATTTGTGATGGAATTGAAATACGATGGGGTGGCGATAAGCCTGCATTATGAAAACAGACGACTGGTTCGCGCCTTGACGCGCGGGGATGGCACAGTTGGCGAGGACATTACCTCCAACGTTCGAACCATTCAACGGATTCCGCTTGTTCTTGCACCTGAAGCTCCTGAAAATGTCGAAATACGAGGTGAAATATTCTTTCCTTGGGCAGGGTTTCATGCATTGAACAAGGCACAAGCAGCAGCGGGCAAAGAATCCTTCGCCAATCCGCGAAACACAGCTGCAGGCACACTGAAAAGTCAAGACAGCAAGGTGGTCGCCTCGCGCGCATTGGATTGCATGCTGTATGGCTTGGTTTCCCCACCGGAAAATCTCCACGGCCATCATCAGGCGATGCTTGCGGCCAAAGATTGGGGTTTCCCTATTCCGGATGCCTCAAATCGAATGGTTGAAGTGACCAGTGACGTGGAGGGAATCATGGAATTCATTGCGCATTGGAATGAAGCTCGACATGATCTGCCTTTTGCCATTGACGGGTTGGTCATCAAGGCCAATCGATTTAATCAACAGCGCGAATTGGGCATGACAGCCAAGTCGCCGCGTTGGGCCATTGCATACAAGTTTGAATCGGAGCAAAAAAGCACCATCCTCCAAAGAGTGACCTACCAAGTTGGACGAACGGGTGCCATTACCCCAGTGGCTGAATTGGGGGCTGTGCTTATTGCGGGTACGACGGTGCGCCGAGCTTCGCTGCACAATGCGGATCAGATTGCAGCCATGGACATTCGCGAAGGAGACACTGTGCAGGTAGAAAAAGGAGGGGAAATCATACCCAAAGTGGTGGGCGTGGAATTGGAATCCCGTCCGAGCACGAGCGTTCCGCTGGTATATGCTACCCATTGCCCAGAATGTCAGTCACCTTTGGTTCGGACAGAAGGAGAAGCGAAGCATTACTGTCCGAATGCGCTCTACTGTGCACCGCAAATCAGGGGCCGAATTGAGCATTATGTGAGCCGCAAAGCCATGAACATCGATGGCATGGGGCCTGAAATCATAGACTTGTTGGTTCGGAAAGGAGGGGTGAAAACTTTTGCTGATCTCTATGACCTTCGCTCCACGGCGGATACGAATTGGCGGGAAAGGACGGTTCAATACAAGCGTCCCGATTCTCCTGTTTCGCCGAATGAATTGTACGTTCAACGACTGCAGGCCCTCGCAAATTTGAGGTATCGAAGCGGCTCTGGGAAGCGGTCTTCCCAACCCGAATCGACCCCGGTAAGTCGGAAAGCCGTTTCAGAGGCATTCTCAGAAAACCAAAATGGGAATGGCACGAGGATGATGGAATCCTTGGGATTGCTCAATGCACCGGATACGGATGCGCCGTGGCAAGCATTTTTGGCCCAAGCGGTTGATTCGTTTCCAATGGCTTCTGAAATCATTTCTTTGGCTGGCCAGGTCGAATTCGCGGATGAGCTCATTTTAGGCAACCGAAAACTCGACTGGCAAGAACATGGCTGGGGCATAGAGGAAGTGGACTGGGCTTTTTTGGAAGTCTTCATACGCAGGCTGTCGATGCGCAACCGGCAACGCCTCGGTCAGGTGGAGTTGTCGAAATTGCTGGAAGCTATTGACGCTTCACTTGACCAGCCGTTTGCACGTGTTCTTTATGCCATTGGAATCCGCCACGTCGGGATCTGTCTCTTATACACATCTCCGAGCCCACGAGACCAGAGAGGATCTC
>CAXDQP010000381.1:0-1957 GCA_963991335.1 uncultured Flavobacteriales bacterium | reverse complement strand
CGGCATACGAGCGCCTCGCTGGTCTCGTGGGCTCGGAGATGTGTATAAGAGACAGGCGATGAAGTGTTTGTCGGGCGTATCCGACGCGACTTGGCGCATCCGAAAGGTCTCCATTTGTGGGTAGTAGCTGACAACTTGCGGAAAGGTGCTGCCACCAATACGGTTCAGATTGCGCGGTACCTATTCGATCGCGGTCGCTGGTCCTGAGCCGTGATTTTGCACTTGCCGGTTTCGGATTAAATTGCGCTCCAATCGCGTTAAAACGTGGCTGGATTCATACTTCAACCAAGTTCCAATGAATGTTCAAAACCTCCTCCTAATGCGTCTTTTTCAGGCATCGCTCGGAATTCTTTTGTTTGCGATTGTCGGGCAAGCACAAACCCAAGTTTACGGAACAGTGTTGGATGCCGAGACCGGAGAACCGCTCATTGGTGCTTCAGTTTACCTGGAAGAATACAGCATGGGTTCGGTCACCGATTTCGATGGCCGGTTCCGTTTTTCGACGCGCCAGACGGGTGAAGCCCACGTGGTTGCTAGTATGATTGGGTATACCAATAGCCGGAACTACATCCAGCTGCCTGCCCTCCAGGGAGGACGCGGCATCGGCATGGCGGTGATGGATATGGGCGTGCTGCGGTTGGCGGCCTCCACCATAGGATTGAATGAAGCCAACGTCATCGCATCGGTTGCGATTGATCGGGAGACGCCGGTGGCTGTATCCACGCTGGATGCACGAACCATCCAAGAGCAATTGGGCGACAAAGAATTGGTGGAAACACTGAACATTACACCGGGGGTGTATGCGACGAAAAGCGGCGGTGGATTTGGCGATAGTCGGATCAATATTCGGGGTTTCGATCACCGAAATGTGGCGGTACTCCTCAATGGCATTCCCGTCAATGACATGGAAAACGGTTGGGTTTATTGGTCGAATTGGGCGGGATTGGGCGACGCCGTGAATACGATGCAGGTGCAACGTGGACTTGGCGCCTCCAAGCTGGCCATCAATTCGGTCGGAGGAACCTTGAACATCATCACGAAAGCCACAGACATGAAAAAAGGTGGTAGTATGCTGCAAAGCGTTACCGATTATGGGCGCTACAAATCCATGCTGTCCCTGAGCTCAGGCGTGATGAAGAATGGTTGGGCGGTGAGCGCCGTTGGGAGCCGCACCATGGGAAATGCATATGTCGATGCCGCCTTCATCGATGCGTGGAGTTATTTCCTCACCGCCGCCAAAGACTTTGGAGCGCATCGCCTGGTTTTGACGGCCATTGGGGCTCCACAAACCCACGGACAACGTCGAGGTCAGTTGAGTGTGGATCGGTTCAATGACCTCAATGCACTGGGATACGAAGCACACCGTTGGAACGATGACTGGGGTTATTTGAACCGCGGCGGAGCCACGGAGGAAGTGCTGAATTCCCGTGTCAACGGCTACCACAAACCCCAGTTCGCCTTGAACCATTATTGGCAGTTGAGCGAACGATCGCACTTGGCGTCTAGTTATTATGTGAGTGTAGGGCAAGGTTACGGCTCTCGGTATGATGGAACCAGTGAACCGCGCGATAGCGAGACGTACACATCATACATTTATGGCGCGCGTCAAACGGATATTGTAAAGAGAAGCGTGAAAACCAACCTCAATTGGGATTACCTCTGGGATTCCAATGAAAACAACAGCCAAACGGTGACGTACGGAGCCGATCAAATCGCTTACGATGAGTTTGCACAGGCTTGGATCGATACGGTACACATGTTTGGTGATCCCATTGTTGTCGAAGGGGATACCGCAGTGGGCGGCCGCAGCCGCAGTGTCATTGAGAATTCTCACAATGAGCATTTTTGGACCGGCATCTTATCCACTTTGCACCACGACGTCAGTGATCGCATAAGCCTTATGGTCGGGGTTGATGCGCGGTACTACAGTGGAAAGCACTTCACACGTGTCAATAAT
>CAXDQP010000380.1:0-1981 GCA_963991335.1 uncultured Flavobacteriales bacterium | reverse complement strand
CGCTATTTCCGTGCGACGAGCGAAGACAAACTCGCCAGTATTTATAGCGAAAATGACACCTTGGAAAAAACCCGAATCAACGTGCTCCGCTACAATCAAAAGACGGAAGAATTCTTACCCTTTGCCCTGGCTGCAGCCTTCGCCTTGTTCCTTGAATTCATCCTCAAACATTTGATCATCCGCACGCCACTATGAGTTCGATCAAATCTCCATCCTCCGATTCACAGAATCCGAGACAAGCGCAAGGGTTCCGAGTATTCAGTACAGCAGTATCCCTGGCATTGGCTGAAGTTATCTTCTGGATTGCCATTTTATCCGGTTGGTACAGCCTGCGGCAAGTCGCTCCGAATGTACAAATTGAACATTCGGATTGGTGGCCGATTTTGCTTCTTGTACCTCTCGTTGTCTGCGTTTTTGTTTGGAGTCTGAACCGCAAGCAGCGTCTGGCACGCATGCTCGCCGATGAGCAACTTTGGCCGACTATTTTACCCCATTGGCGGCCACAGCTCCACGGATGGAAGTTTTTCGTCTGGCGCCTTGCATTTGCTGCCGTGCTCATGGGAATCTTAGACATCAAGGTTGGTGCGAGATTAAAAGAAGTGAAAAGCGAAGGCGTTGATGTCATGGTTGCTTTGGACGTTTCCAAGAGCATGGAAGCCGAAGATCTCGGAGCAAGTCGCCTCGCAGTGGCCAAGCGGAGCATCGAACGGTTGATTGACCAACTGGATGGAGACCGAATAGGCCTGGTGATTTTTGGTGGTGATGCCTTTGTTCAATGCCCAATTACGACCGATTATGGGGCGGCTAAGCTGTTTCTTCAAGGCGTCAACACTGGCGCAATCCCGGTGCAAGGCACCGCGATTGGCCGGGCCATAGAAGTCTGTTCATCCGGGTTTTCGGAATCGTCTCCTGCTTCCAAAATGATTGTTCTCTTTACAGATGGAGAAAGCCATGAGGACGACGCTGTTAAGGCAGCGACAACTGCAGCAGAGGCTGGAATTGAAGTACACACCATTGGCATGGGGAGCGCATCGGGCGCACCGATCCCACTCTACGACCGCTACGGCCGTCCGTCAGGATTCAAAAATGATGCCGATGGCAATCCAATCGTCACGACTCTCGACGAGGCAACACTCATCGAGACCGCTCGCGCCGGAAATGGCAGTTACATTCAAGCTGCTGGTGGTTTGGTCAATATCTCCCCCATTCTCCAAGCCATGAATGGCATGGAACAAGCAGAAGTCGCTACCATGTCCTACACCGATTACTCGCACCACTTTCATTGGTTCTTCATCTTCGCCGTCGCGATGCTCCTCCTCGAAGGGTTGATGAGTTCCGACTTGTTGCACCGACGCCATACTCCCACTCCATGAAAAACATGAAAAATATCCAAGTCGGATTGGCCTTGTGCTCCTTATTGTTTTGTCACACCGAAATGGTTGGGCAGAATGATGATTCGTTTGCAAAAGCCTCGATCATCGAAGGGATCCAACAATTTCAAAATGGCGAGGAAGGCGCAGACAGTCTCTTTGCCCTGGGCGAAGTTCATTCTGAACTCGCTCCAATTGCAGCATACAACCGGGGTCGGTCGATGCTGGAAAATCAAGAAGGATTGACGGAAGCCCGCCAAGCCTTCCAGCGCGCGATTTCCAAAACAGAGGATGAATCACTTGTTGCTGATGCGTGGTACAACACGGCCAATAGCCTCATGCTCGAACAAGATTTGGATGGTGCGATTGAAGGCTACAAGTCCGCTTTGCGTGTGAACCCAAAGCATGACGCGGCCCGATTCAATTTGGCTCAAGCAATTCGCATGAAGCAAGACCAACAGGACCAGCAAGACCAGCAAGATGTGGACGACGTGGACGACGAAGACGACGCAATCCAACAATCTGCTTTCCCTCAACCAAAACCACAATCTTATTCTCAAGGTTTTTCCATGCTCGATCAATTGGCTGTCTCTTATACACATCTGACGCTG
>CAXDQP010000379.1:0-1988 GCA_963991335.1 uncultured Flavobacteriales bacterium | reverse complement strand
GGCTTCGTGAAATCTGTCGGCGGTCTGGACGAGACGATAACTCACTGCCTTACCGGGGCACCTACCAACATTTCTGGCGTCGCCACCGCTTCAAATTTTTCAAAATTGATACAGAAGAGATCGGCCAGCTTGGACGCTGCTTTTGCATACTCCGCGCGATCCGACCAAGTCTTCGACGGAATCAGTAAGTCTTGAGGAACGCCTGGACAAACCGTAGGTGAATTCAAGCCAAACACATCGTCTTTGTAGTAGGGCACATGATCCAAATCGCCCTTCATCGCTGCTTGGATCATTGCACGAGTGTACTTCAACTTCATGCGCTCTCCCACTCCATATCCTCCTCCGCTCCAGCCCGTATTGACCAGCCAAATGCGCACTCCATGCTTTTCCAACCGCTCTCCGAGCATGGCAGCATATTCGGTAGGAGGAAGAGGCATAAAAGGAGCTCCAAAGCATGCACTGAATGTTGCTTGTGGTTCCGTCACTCCCACCTCTGTGCCGGCCACCTTGGCCGTGTATCCGCACAAGAAGTGGTACATCGCCTGGCCATTTTCAAGCCGGCTTATCGGAGGCATTACGCCGAAAGCATCGCATGTCAGGAAGAAAACATCTTTGGGATGCCCTCCTTTTCCTTCAGCGATTGCCCCCGGAATGTGGTGCAAAGGGTATGACACGCGCGTGTTTTGGGTCACGCTCGAATCCTCGTAGTTGGGCGTGATTCCATCTGCCTCGAATCCGATGTTTTCGAGCATTGCGCCAAACCGAATCGCTTGATGAATCTGAGGCTCTTTGGAAGCCTCGAGATCTATGGTCTTGGCGTAGCATCCTCCCTCCATGTTGAAAATTCCCGAATCTCCCCAGCCATGCTCGTCATCTCCAATCAAGCTCCGGTTTTCATCGCTACTCAACGTTGTTTTTCCTGTACCCGATAGGCCGAAGAAAACCGCTACATCACCTTTTTCATTCACATTCGAAGAACAATGCATCGGCATAACTCCATGCACCGTTGGCAACACGAAATTCATGACCGAAAACATGCCCTTCTTAATTTCTCCGGTATAAGCCGAGCCGGCAATCAAAATTATCTTCTCTGTAAAATCTACAGCGGTCACGTTTCCTTGGCGGCATCCGTGAACTTCAGGGTTCGCTTCAAACGAGGGCGCGCAAATAACCGTCCATTCAGGTGTTGGCACCAAAACATCCTGCTCATCCAATCGAATAAACATGTTGTGTACAAACAAATTGGCCCAAGCCTTCTCGGTAATGACGCGCGTTCGTATTTGTGTGGTTGGATCTGCTCCTACCGCCGCATCTCGAACAAAAACACTTCTGCTCTCCAAATGCTGGGTGATATCCGAGCGCAAACGCTGGAAATCATCAGCGTTAATAGGTTGGTTGATGTCCCCCCAGTCGACGGTTTCAGCCGTCTGGTCATCCTTTACTAAAAATCGATCCTTGGGGGAGCGTCCTGTAAATTGTCCTGTGGAGATGGCCAGTGCTCCCGAGTCGGTGAGCACGCCTTCACCCCGAAGCAGGGTTTGCAGAATCAGTTTTGCGGGTGGAAGGTTCCAGTGGGCTCGCGCCACTCCTTCCAGTTTAACTGCCTCCAAAGAGGCGTCAAATGGGGTGTTTCCTAAATGTTTCATTGGAGAATTGTTCATTGCACTTCTCTTTTCAAATATAATTAAATCCTTGGCTTCTTTGCCTTCTGCCGCCGAATAAACTGAATCAAAAACAACAACCAGCTTATTATCAACAACATACCGCCTAGCGGCGGAGCCAATCGCAGCAAATTGCCCTCCACCCAATCGGGGGCTATGGATTCAAGTAGGAGCACACCTGAAAACAAGAGAGTCCCAACGAAAAGCAATCGCTCAGGCCAAGGAGTGCTCTGGTTATCGAGCCAAACGCTTCGGATCAAAACCAAAACGAGTAAGCCAAAGCCCATCTGTCTCATGTAATCAATGGCAATGGACCACCGCATTTGC
>CAXDQP010000378.1:0-1990 GCA_963991335.1 uncultured Flavobacteriales bacterium | reverse complement strand
AATTGCCGAAAAACTTATTCTTAGCAGTCATACGGTGAATACGCATCGCAAAAACATCATGCAAAAATTAGGCGTCAACAATACCGCATCGATGGTGATGTATGCCGTAAAATCGGGATTTGTCAGCCCAAATCGGTTTCTGTTCACAAACAGTTAATTCCGGCCAAAAAATTGAGCCGCATTTGGAGTTTGGCAGGGAAACAGCGACTTTTGCAAAACGCTAAATGACAGACGTAAGCCAGATGAAGATAGATACCACTCGCTCCTTTGATGTGCACCAAACTGAAACCTCTCGACTCAATCAAGTCGATTTCAGTAACTTAGATTTTGGTCGCGTCTTTTCAGATCACATGTTTGTGATGGATTACGAGGAGGGAAAATGGCAACGTGGAGCGATTGAGCCGTATGGACCTTTTACCATGAGCCCAGCTTCTATGGTGTTTCATTATGGCCAGGCGATTTTTGAAGGCATGAAGGCATATCGCTCCGAAGATGGATCCGTATCCCTTTTCCGTCCTGGAAAAAACATTGAACGATTCAACATCTCAGCGCAACGCATGTGCATGCCAGAGGTCCCAGAGGACATCTTCATGGAAGCACTCGCGGCATTGGTAGAAATCGACCAATCATGGGTGCCTGATGGAGAAGAGGCATCTCTATACATCCGTCCATTCATGATTGCGACTGACTCCTTTGTTGGGGTTCGTTCCAGTGACAAATATACTTTTAGCATATTCACTTGCCCTGTAGACGCTTACTATAAAGGTTCTGTTCGTGTTAAAGTGGAGCGGCATTACACACGTGCTACGCCCGGTGGGACGGGATATGCAAAAGCCGCTGGAAACTATGCTGGCTCTTTGTATCCATCTCAATTGGCCCGACAGGAAGGATACGACCAATTGATTTGGACAGATGCTTCGACCCATGAATTCATTGAAGAAAGTGGAACGATGAATGCAATGTTTGTCATCAATGGCAAGCTAGTATCTCCCGAGACGAGCGATACCATCCTGAATGGCGTGACTCGTGATTCAGTCATTACACTTGCCAATGATCTCGGCATTGAAGTCGAAATACGAAAAATCAGTGTCACAGAACTCGAAAGCGGCTTGCGAACAGGTGCAGTGAGCGAAGCATTCGGAGTAGGTACAGCAGCGACCATCAAATCCATTGAACTCATTGGTGTTGACGGAACAGATTATCCGCTGAATACAGTGCCCCCTGAATTAGGAGAAAGCGTCGCCAAGCAATTGTCACAAGCCTTGGACGCCATCCGACGAGGAAAAGCGGACGACAGGCACGGGTGGAATATCCCTGTGTAAGGCAAATCATCCCACCTGCATGTTGCCCGCAAAGTACCTATCAATAAAGCCATTCAAGGTTCCATTGCTTGCGTTTTCGCTTTGCACATTTTTCTCAGACGTACAGGGCCAAAATCAGCATCTTACCTACGGCACGGGCGCTACCCCCATGGCCTTAAGTTCTGACTACCGCTCACTCGGTTGGAATCCAGCACATATTACGTTAAGCCCACTCCTCAAAGACAATTGGAAAAATGCCGCTGGCGGCTTAGAATTTGGAGCTCGAATCTCCTCAAACGCTCTGGACAGAACGGATTTGTGGGCAGGCTTTTTTGATCGAGAGAATACCGGCTTCGATTTAGAAAGTGCCGAATGGCAGGATTGGAAGGCATTGTTGGCGAACGAAGACATCGCTTTGAATGTTGATATCACCACAGCTGCGACAGCCAAACGATGGAAGAAATGGGGAGTCGCCTATTCCACACGACAACACTTTCAAGCCGAAATGTTATTGGATGTGAGTTCCGTTGAATTGCTTTTGGAAGGTCCGCTGAGCTGGTTCGAGTTACTCATCACCAACCAAGGCGATACGGTGGAAAACAATGGGGGGCTGACAGCTGGAGATCTCAACAATATTGCGAGTGGGATAGACCTAAATGGGGATGCAATACTGAGCAACCTGCTATCTG
>CAXDQP010000377.1:0-2000 GCA_963991335.1 uncultured Flavobacteriales bacterium | reverse complement strand
GCTGCTGGGCACTATGCCGGCGCAAGGGTTCTCCGGTTATGCCTATCAAGCGGAAGCGCTCGGAAACACCAATGATTTTGGCAGCTTTACCAGTTGCTATACTGTGGTCGCCCATACCGACAACGAAGATGTGTATTGGTACTCGAATGTCATGTGCGGCGAGGCCGTGGACAACTTGGCGCCAGAGGATCCCGATCTGGATGGCTTAGTCTTGGAAACGGGTGAGGCTCAACTGAGCTGGCCAACCCCTGCTGAGGAAGATTACGCATACACAGAGATTTTCAGTGATGCAGGATTCAGTGCAGAAGTGGGAGCGGACACCTTGGTGGTGGACAACACCGTCTTAGCGGGCAATTCATACACTTACACGGCGGTGCATTACGACGTGAATGGCAACGCAAGCGACGCGGTGAGTTTGACGCTCGATATTTCTGCAGGCCTCGACGTCATCAACTTGAATGCCGGATGGAACTTGATTTCCATTGACCGTTCATTGAGCGATGGAGACATCGAAACGTTGTTCAGCGGGTTGCAATCGAACAATTTACAGTACGTCACAGGCTTCCAAAATGGAGTGCAGTTTTACGATCCCAACGGACTGTCGTTCTTGTACACCATGAGCAGCGTTGACAACGGATACGGCTACTGGGTGAAGGTGGCCGAAGACGATGTGTCGGAAGTGGGCGGTTCTTCGCTGCCCGTGAACTACCGTCCGGAACTCAACGCCGGCTGGAACCTCATTGGATATCCCAATGCGGAGGACAGCGACCCGGCGAATTATTTCGCTGACCTCATTGCAGAGGATAACTTGGTCTACGTCACCGGATTCGACGAAGGCTCGCAGGTCTTCGATCCAAACGGACTCTCTTTCCTCAATACACTGCAAGAACTCGAGAATGGATTTGGGTACTGGGTCAAGACGCTGGTGGGGGAAGACCTCAACGGCCTCACCACATCAGACGCCAAGCGCAATCCATCGTACAGGGTCCTCAATGGAGCGTCGTCGCTCACTGCGGCAGGCGAGACCGTTGATGTCCTGAACGCTTCGGGCGAAGTCGTTGCTCAGATGGCCATCTTGGAAGGCGGCTTCCTCATGACTACAGCGGTCTTTGGGGCGGATCCGTCGGATGAAAATGCATTCGGGTTGGAATTGGGTGAGACGCTGTCATTTGCATTCAATGGCCGCTTGGCGGACCATACCATTGAGTGGCAAGGCGGCATGGAGCACCGAGCGCTCAACTTGACGTTTGGCGATGCCGAAGAGGAATTGACCCTCGCGCCGAACCCAGCGCAAGACCAAACGTGGCTCACGTTCCAATTGGATCGCGATGCCGCTGTCAGCGTGCAAGTAACCGATGCTTTGGGACGCGTTGTGATGGAGCAGCCATTGGGCACGCTCACACAAGGCGATCAGCAGCACGCGCTTTCCCTCTTGGGCATGGCGCCAGGCGTATACGAAGTGGCGGTGATGTCAGACGGATCAGTGGCCGCAACAGCGCGCTTGCTGATGCAAAAATAATTGAACATGTTGCGAAGAATGATGAAGCGCAATCGCCCATTTGCAAGCAGCAGCAGGCCCCCATGGATGGGGCTTGCCGCTGGCTTGGCGATGGTCGTGTGCCAAGCGGTTACGGGTGTGGCTCAGATTGAGCTTTCGCTGGATTCGTTGGTTTTCAATCCCACGACGATTGACTCGTTGTCGGTGATGGAAGTGACGGTTTCCAATGCATTGAGCGTTGATCAACAGGTCACCTTGGCAGGCTTGTCAGCGCCGTTTTCGACGCTTCAGAATCCGTTGCTGGTGCCTGCCGAAGGGTCCACGCAAGCCACGGTCTACTTCAATCCAATCTCCGTAAGCATCTTCACCAATGAGGTCATTGCCACAGGCAGTGCTTGCGGTGCAGATACGGTGGTGGTGCAGGGCGAAGGCACCTTGCCGGGTGCCGAATTGCTACAAGAAACCCTTGATATTGGAGCGGTTTCGGACAATAGCGTCGCCG
>CAXDQP010000376.1:0-2014 GCA_963991335.1 uncultured Flavobacteriales bacterium | reverse complement strand
ATGCACAACACCACACTCGATTTGAAGTTGAACTTCGAACAGCCGATTGCGCGTGATTGGGGCGAGGACAACAAATTGATGTTGGGTGGTTCATGGGTTCGTCGCACGCGGGATTATTCTGAAAACCGCTACAGTTTTGTTTCTCAGGGAGTTGAGTACAACGGAAATCCCAACGATTATTTCAGTCACGAAAACATGAATGTGATTCCGGGCACGTCCGCAGAGGCGACCAATTATCTGTATCTGCGCGACGACACGGACATCCAAAACAGCTATGATGCGAGCCAGTCTGTGATGGGCATTTATTCCATGGTAAACTTTGCGCCGACCGAGAAGCTCAGGCTGAACGGAGGGGTGCGCGTAGAGGCTACGGATATGCGATTGGAGAGCGACAAACTGAATGATGAAACGTTGCTGCCCGAGCTCCAAGAAAATTTCTTGGGCACTTTGAATGTGGTGGACGTCTTGCCGTCCTTGAACATGACCTTCAAGTTGCGAGAGGAAGATTACAGCAGCACCAACCTTCGTTTTTCTGCCAGCCAAAGTGTGGCGCGTCCGCTGTTTCGAGAGAAGGCGCCGTTCTCGGTGTTTGATTTTGAAATCCAAGAACAGCAAACGGGCAATACGGATTTGAATCGAACCAAGATCGTGAACATCGACGGTCGCATCGAGGTGTTTCCTCGCTTGCGTGAACTGCTTTCGTTGAGTGCATTCTACAAGCACTTCAATGATCCGATCGAGCAGGTCATCATTTCCACTGCGGCAAATACAGAGATTACTTGGAAAAACGTGGGCGAGGCCCAGCTCTTTGGTTTGGAATTCGAAGCCAAGAAGAATCTCGGGTTTTTGAGCGAAAAACTCAGTGCCTTCAATTTCGCCTTCAACGCCACGTACATTCAAAGCGCCACGAGCATTGCGGAAGACGAACTGATGGAGATTCGTGCCACCGATCCGGACCACGATGAGACCCGTCCGATGTACGGTCAGTCTCCCTACATCATCAATAGCATTCTAAATTACACCCATGCCGACAGAGGTTTGAGCATGAATGCCGGCTTCAACATCAGCGGTCCCAAGCTCGTGTTGATCACTCCAGGTGGCACCCCCGATGTGTACGATCAGCCGCGAGCAGCGCTTGATGTGAGCGTAAACAAGTCGTTTGGAGATCGCCTGGTGGTCAAGGTGAAGGGCAGAAACTTGATGGATTCCGACTTCCGCAGGGTATACTCATTCAAAGGGGAAGAGTACAATTTTCAGCGTTTCAATTTGGGGAGAACCTTCTCGCTCGGATTGTCCTACAACTTCACAAAAGAGAATTAGAAAGCGATTCTCAGAGCGTGCTCAACTCCGCCAGTGCGCGTTGTACGGTGCGAATTTCGTATTAAAGAAGGCTGTAGAGACCCACACCCAACAAGGCTCCAACAATGGGCCCAAGCACAGGGATCCAACTGTAGGACCAGTCACTGTCGCGCTTGCCCGATATCGGCAGCACGAAGTGGGCAATGCGCGGTCCCAAGTCTCGGGCCGGATTGATGGCGTAGCCGGTAGGTCCCCCCAATCCCATTCCTATGCCTGCCACAAGGAGGGCAACGGGCAGGGCATCAAGAGCCCCAAGCGAACTGGTCGGCGCTGAGGCGGCCAATGCGCCGAAGGCAAGTACAAATGTGCCTATGCGCTCAGTCAAAAAAATGGAAGAGGCGTGACGAATGGCAGGAGATGTGCTGAATACCCCCAGTTTGCGGTCGGCATTCTCAGTGGCTTCGAAGTGCATTCGAAATGCCGCCCACGTGCCCACTGCACCACAAAAGGCACCGGCCATCTGCGCGAAGACATAGCCCAGAAGTAGCGTGCTGTCTAGCTTTCCAAATGCGGCCATTCCGATTGAAATGGCAGGATTGAGGTGTCCGCTGCCCCCCAATTCGATGGCTGTATAAACGCCAAGGAACACCGCCATACCCCATCCCCATGACATCAAGAGCCAACCGCTGTCTGATCCTTTGGTTTTGGCCAAATC
>CAXDQP010000375.1:0-2015 GCA_963991335.1 uncultured Flavobacteriales bacterium | reverse complement strand
ATTGGGGAGGAAGTGTGCCTCGAAACGATCATTGATGTAGTGAATGATGACTACAACAATACCTTGACGTTAATTGAAGATGGTTGCGTCGTTTCAACCGGTGTTGCATCTTCTTTGGATGCCAATGCACCGCTGTTGTTTCCCAATCCGATGACGGAGTCAGCCACATTGCGTTATGCCAACCCCACCCGTGAGCAGATGACCCTGATCATCGCCGATGCCACAGGTAGAGTTGTCTACGAAGAACGTGTCGTGGGCACAAGCCATGTCATCGAAAGAGGCGCCCTGAAAACCGGTGCTTATATCTATACACTGAAAGGTGCGTCTCGAGGGAACTTTACTGGGCGTTTGAATGTTGAATGAGTTTACGCAAGAAATGAAATCATTTTTCCTGTCTTTAATCGGTCTTTTTTCGGTCGCTTCGCTCTCAAGCCAAGTGATTATTAGCGAATTCTCAGCCGCTAATTATTCGCTCGGCGTTGCGGGTGACAATGAGGATTTTGTTGAGTTCTTCAACATGGGACCAACCGAAGTCGATCTCGGGGGGTATTTCCTCTCAGACAATCCGGACAACACCGATATGTTTGAGATTCCCAATGGAACCACCATTGCTTCAGGTGGCTACCTGATCATCATGTGTTCCAATGAAGGCGAAGTCCCTGAGATGTTGTACACGGGAGGGTATTTGAACACCAATTTTAAAGTCACTCAAACCATTGGGGAGTCGATTGTCTTCTCAGACACCGATGGCAATGTTTTGGAATCATACACATTCGGAGTAGACTGGACACCCAACCAAGCCGATCACAGTTGGGTCCGCAACGCAGATGGCACGAGCACATGGAAACTTTGCACCAATCCGACTCCGGGTGGGGATGTCGATGTGGTCAATCCCGGGATGTATGATGACTACGCGCCTACCCCACAATTCGAGGAAGAGGCAGGTTTCTACGCTGCGGGACTCAACGTCACCATCACCGCTCTTGCCGGTTATGACATTCGCTATACCACCAATGGTTACGCGCCCGATGAAAATGATCCGCTTTACACGGGGCCTATTGCAGTGGATGAAACGACCGTGGTTCGTGCACGCGCCTTCGATGCATCAGGAACTCTGGCAGATTCGCACGTTAACACCAATACTTACTTCACCGGAAGTGACAGCCATTCGATCGTCATCGTTTCAGCTTCAGGCGATGGAATTGAAGATGGCGCATGGCCAGGCGGATGGGGAGGCGGAAACCCAGACGAGCCTTGTCATTTGGAGTTTTTTCATGCTGACGGCACCTATTGGTGTGAGGCGAGTGGTGACTCGAATGAACATGGAAACGACTCGAATGCCTACCCACAGAAGGGGTTCGATTACATCACGAGGGATCAAATGGGGCACAGCCATGCCATTCCTGGGCAATTGTTTCATGTCAAAGATCGACAGGAGTATCAGCGCCTCATCTTCAAGGCTGCAGCGAACGACAACTACCCGTATTCAGGAGGAGGACATATAAGGGATGCTTACGTGCAAACCCTGAGTCATCTGGCTGACCTGAAGGTGGATGAACGAACCAACGAAAGTTGCATTCTTTACTTGAATGGCGAATATTGGGGGGTCTACGAGTACCGTGAAAAAGTGGATGACCTGGACTTCACCACAGAATACTATGACCAGCCGCGTCATTTTGTGGACTTCATGAAAACGTGGGGAGGAACATGGGTCGAGTATGGAAGCAATGATGATTGGGCACCTCTCGTGAACTTCATCACCTCAGAAGATATGACAGTGGATGCCAATTATGAATACGTTCAAAGCGTATTCAATACCATGAGCATGATTGACTATGTCTTGCTCAATTCATTCGTGGTTTGTGCGGACTGGCTCAACTGGAACACAGCTTGGTGGCGGGGCCGTCATCCCGACGGGTCCGGTAAAAAGTGGAGATATGCCCTCTGGGATATGGACAATACGTTCGGACACGGTGCGAATTACACAGGAATTCCTTCAACCGGTCCTGACGCAG
>CAXDQP010000374.1:0-2021 GCA_963991335.1 uncultured Flavobacteriales bacterium | reverse complement strand
TCGTGGCTTTTCGTATTGGGGGACGTTACCGTAGATAGTATCATTTGAATAGCTTCCGGGCGAGCAGCAGGGACAGCTTGATCTTCAACGGCTGCATTCGAATCCCAATGGGTGACGTCTTGTTCGATGGTGCGCTCGATTGCAGAAATCAACGCCTCTCTTTCGACCGGCTCGTCGGGATTCAGCCCGGAATTCTTTCCCTCGGCCGCACTGGATTCTGTCCGTTCTTTTTCGTATTCCTTTGCCTCATCGCCCGAACCATTCGTCAGCAATTCATGCACCGACCGCGCTTCCTCTACCAACTTCACCTGAACAATCAAATCGAACAGGGGTTGACGAAACGAAGCTGCGGATGCCGCCCGCAACAAATCCTTCTCCTCATCCATGTGCCCTTCAACTGCGCTGCACCGGGCCAGCAACATGGCAAAAACACCCGCATATGGATACCGATTGCACCACTCTTCCAACCCCTGACGATCAGCAGGCACCACCTGTTCAGGGTGCGCAATCAACTGTTGGATTCGATGAATTTGCATGATCGGTAGGAATGGGTCAGCTCACCAGTTGCCCAAGGTAGCGTTGAAAATATCTTGTGACAATTGCGCTCCTATTTCTCCGACCAAATCATCTTCAATCTGAAGCAAATCTTGATCGCTGGTGTAATCTGCAAAACGTGTAAACGTGCGTTCAAAACTCAAGTCAGGAACCAAGGTATTCTCGTAACTGAGCCGCAACCCAATGGTAAGTCGATTCGAAGCAGCTGTCTCATCCCCTTGCACATTGACTGGTTTCACGTCCCAAACTGTAATGTCCGCAGCGAATTGCAGTTCGCCTTCACCGTTGACCAAGCGCAAAGTGGATTGCCGTTGAATCCGATCCCTCAACTCTTCTGTCAACGCCAACGCACTCGCAGCAGTGGCCAATGGGGTTACCAACTCAAACGCCGACACGGAATACGTCTTGGCCCCAGATGTTTGCGCACCATATGGGGAATAAATTCCGCAACCAAAGGCAAATACAGCGAAGGCAAGCGCTGGGATTAGCGAGGTTTGAATCGTTTTCATTTGAGTCCGTATTCTTTGATTTTTCGGTACAGCGTCCTTTCCGATATGCCCAATTCTAGCGCCGCATACTTCCTGCGGTTGCGGTGTTTGGTGAGGGCTCTTCGGATCAACTCCTTCTCTGAGTCTTGCAGTGAAAGGACTTCCTCCACCTCCTCCACTTCTTGCGCATCATTTGCGCCCAAAGGCACAGGCTCCATTGAATTGGCATTCAACTCACTGTCCCAAGATGGGGCGGACCAGTCCGTTGATTTTGAGACGGCCGTGTTTTCCTCCATTCGCTCCGAACCTACACCGAGTCTTTTCTGAGCCGTTTCAGGTGCACTGAAGATTCGATTGGCCAGTGCGGCCTGCGTTTCCGACATCTGATCATCTTTCATCATCTCAAAGACCAGCTTCTTCAAATCCTGCATTTCCTGGCGCATATCGAACAACACTTTGTACAGGATTTCCCGTTCATTGAGTGTCGATTCATCATCCTCCGAACGGCGGTGCACAGGCAATCTGCTCCGATGAGATTCGGGCAAATACCCCAATAAGGTGTCGGCGTTGATGGATCGGTTTTGCTCCAAAATTGACATTTGTTCAGTCGTATTCTTGAGCTGCCGAATGTTTCCCGGCCAGGGATAATTCTCCAACACTTCTATGGCATCAGGGCTCAAGGACAGAGGGGGCATTTGATACTTTTCCGAAAAATCGGTAGTGAATTTCCGAAACAAAAGGTGAATGTCCTGGGCGCGGTCGCGAAGACTCGGCACCTCAACAGGCACTAGGCTCAATCGATAATAGAGATCTTCTCGGAAGCGCCCTTTGCTAATTGCCGCATCAAAATCCACATTGGTCGCGGCCACGACTCGAACGTCGGTTTTTTGCCCCCGGGAGGACCCCACCCGAATAAACTCCCCCGTCTCCAACACGCGCAACAAACGGACTTGAGTGGTCATGGGCAAATCGGCAACC
>CAXDQP010000373.1:0-2052 GCA_963991335.1 uncultured Flavobacteriales bacterium | reverse complement strand
CGCGACATAGCAAAACCCACAACAGCGCGTGCAGAAATTGCTGACGATCATAAACGTCGCTGTGCCAGCGCCCCAGCACTCCCCCAAATTTGGGCAGTGTCCGCTTTCGCAGATGGTGTGTAGCTTGTGTTCTGAGACGATCTCACGGACTTCCTTGTATTCCTTGCCCGTCGGCAATTTTACGCGCAACCACTTGGGCTTGGGCGTGCGCATTCCCGCTGATTTGAGATCGTTCGATGGTGTCGTCGGCGTGGTCATTTCGTCTTGAGCTTAGCGCGTCCAGTTTCTTCCGAACTCAAAGGTCGCAAACAATGTGACAAAAAGCCGTTGATTCTGTTCAAATCCCGCCGCGAAAATTTCCGGTGGGGTCAAAAAGGCATCGCACGCGATTCCAGCCCCGAGGGTTCGCTGCTGAAAACGCTCGTTCCCATATTCGAAATCGAAGGCGTAACTCATATGCAATCCGGGCACAACCCCCAATTGATCCAGGCCATTGCTCCAACTCGCTTGTCCATATATATTATCCGAAAAATGGGCATTGGCATCGTACATTTCCGTCGCGATGTAATCGAAAGGAATGTCCGGGTATCCAATTTCCAGGTACACCGGTTTTAGAATTCCCAAGGTGAATCCATAACGCCAATGCGTGCTCAGTCGCACTGCATCCTTTCGCAACTTTTCAGATCGGAGCCTTTGATGCCCTCTCCAAAGACGCAACATGTGGAATGCATTCTGCTTCCCGTAGACGTACGGTCTGCCGTTTTCATAAATTGGATTGGAGATCTTGATTTCTTTGGGATGTTGCAGAATGACAAGCTCTGCGACCAACCATGCAATTTGAATAGCTCCCTTGTAATTTCCTTTGCGGAGCGTTACGCCGCCTCCTTGCGTGTGCAGATGCAAACCAAATTGCAATTCATCGGTCAAGGGAATCTTTGCTGCACCATCCGCATAGACGGCCTGATCTCCCGACAAAACCTGTGCATGTGCCTCTTCGGTCCCAAAGAAGCCGATCAACATCCCTCCCAACAACACCCTTGGAAGTGCTGAACACAAGTAAGTTGGAATTAAGCGGTGCAACATCGAGGCAAATTTAACACGTAACTCGCCAGGTCCTTCGCACCTTTGCAACTGTTGGTAATTTCGCCGACCACAGATCAGATACCCCATGGAAACCCCTGCTCATTATAGCCTGAAGTACGAGGGCGATTTGCGCACGTCAATGTCGCACAATCGCTCTGGACAAACCGTAATCACTGATGCACCGCTGGACAACAACGGCAAAGGGGAGTCGTTTTCTCCCACGGATCTTGTCAGTGCAGCATTGGCGAGTTGTGTGATGACCATCTTGGGCATCAAGGCCCGCGACATGGGCTATGAAAAGGTTGAAATGGAAGCCCAAGTTTGGAAATCCATGGCTTCGAACCCACGAAGGATTGGAAAAATCACAGTGGCCTTGCGCGTTCAGATTGAAGGTGCAACCGACCAGCAAAAAGTCATTTTGGAGCGAACGACGCGCGCATGTCCCGTTGCTCGGTCCCTGAATTCAAGCACCGAAAAAGAAGTAACTTTTTTGTGGACTTGATCACTCGCAAGTTTCAACCTCAGCATAAGCTGCACAGGCAGAATAACTTGTAGCGCATGAAGCCAACACTGTTGTTGCAAGCAACAAACCCAAAGTCCATTGAAAGATACGTGTCATGGGAGGAGGTGTTTTATCGATTCGCATACGTAAGTTCAGATTGTAAGGTTACGTTTCAATGTATCTTTCCCGCATGCCGAGATTAGCATTTATCACCACTTCAATCTTAATAGCGATGACCAGTGGCCTCTTGGGCTGCCAATCCGGATTCAATGCATCAAGGACACCGTCAACGCAAAGGCCTTATGACTTTGAATCCAATCTCCTGCATGCGAAGTGTTCTGTGCTGCCCGCGGGGCGCGATTCTCTTGATGTTTACTTGGAATGGAGCCGCAACTGTCTCTTATACACCTCTACGCGCCCACGAGACCAGAGAGGATCTCGTATGCCGTCTTCTGCATGAAAAAAAA
>CAXDQP010000372.1:0-2056 GCA_963991335.1 uncultured Flavobacteriales bacterium | reverse complement strand
TGTGTATAAGAGACAGGTGGATCCGGTGGGTATCAGTTTTCATGGTTCCAGAATGGAATCAATATGGGTGAGAATGGGGACAACATTGATGTTCAATTGTCGGAAACGGCCACGTTTACTGTGAACGTTGACGATGGGTGTGACCAAAGTGGTTCAGACAACGCCCAAATTGTCATTGACAATCCTCCGCTGGTCATTGAATTGGGACCCGATCTTTATCAGAGCTGCATCGATTACACGGATATAGAGGTAGATGTCATCAGCGGGGCTGGCGACTACCAGTACAATTGGTTCGTAGGAGGGGAACCCTACGATGATGATGATGAAATTACACTACAATCGTATAGTACTATTTCCGTTGGTGTGCAGGTGCAAGATGGCTGCGGGGGGACGACGGATGACTCGTTGGTTTATCACATCCCAGACATTCCCATTCTCTTAGATGTGACTCCTACCACTACCATTTGTGCGGGGGATGGCATTTGGCTAGAGGCCATAGCCATGGGCGGAGAGGAAGGATTTGTTTACTACTGGCCTTCGCTTGGTACTTATGGACCGACTCAATATATCGCACCAACCCAATCGGCGACTTACCCTGTAATCGCAACAGATATTTGTGGTGATGAAATGGATGTGGCCAGTACGATCGAAGTGCAGTACCTGTTCAGTGATTTCACAGTGAATGGCACAGAGGACAATGAGAACCGCTATACATTCCGTGCAACGCCGAATCCACCCGAACCATACGAGGGGGCGTACGCTTATGAATGGAACTTTGGAGATGGCGTTACTTCGGATGATCCCATCGTGGTCCATGAATTTGATGGATTGAGTGATTACACGGTCACCTTGGATGTAACCAGTTGGGTTGGGTGTACAAACCAATCGTATACGGTGGTTCGAGGCCCTGTTTTGTTGTATGTTCCAACGGCATTCACACCAAACAATGATGGAATCAATGACGCATTCAAGGTGGTCGGCGGTCAAATCAAAGACTATGAACTTTGGATCATAAACCGATGGGGAGAAGAAGTCTTTCACAGCACCTCTCTCGATGATTTCTGGGTGGGAGATGTGCAAGGAGGGACGCATTACGCTGAAAACGGCATCTATAATTGGATCATTCGATTGAAAGGATTCAACACAGATGCAGAAGAATACACGGGCACACTTCAGCTGATGCGCTAACGGGCTTCATTTTCTGATTGGAAATTTCCCAACGAGTTCTCTCGGCATGCAGAAAACGATTTAATTTGCGTTCATGAACATGACCAAAGCAAAATCGTACCAAGGGCCCTTCATCATTGTTACTTCGCTGTTTTTTATGTGGGGATTCATCACTGTAATGGTGGATGCGCTGATTCCTCGATTGAAAGACGTGTTTGAATTAACCTTCCTGCAAGCAGGCTTGGTGCAGTTTGCGTGGTTCGCCGCCTACGGCTTATTGAGCATTCCGGGTGGGAATCTCATTGAACGCATCGGTTATAAACGTGGAATCTTAACAGGTCTAGGTCTGGCTGCATTGGGCTGTTTGCTCTTTTATCCAGCGGCAGCGACCCGCGTTTATGGATTGTTTTTACTCGCCTTGTTTGTAGTCGCTGGGGGCTTGACCATTTTGCAAGTAGCCGCGAATCCATACATTTCAGTGCTGGGTGATCCCAAGCAAGCTTCGAGCAGATTGAACCTTGCTCAAGCATTTAATTCACTGGGCACGACGATTGCCCCAATCGTGGCGGCAAGCTTCTTGCTGAGTGATCAAATATTGTCAGGGGAAGAGCAAAGTCAGCTTGCGAAAGGAGCATTGGATGCTTACCGATCGGCGGAAGCATCGGCAGTGCAGGGGCCATTTGTCGCCCTGGCAATGGGATTCTTGATGCTGGCAGTGTTGATCGGTGCGAGCAAATTGCCACGGATTCTGGGAGCGAGCAGCGACGGAGGCTTGCGCGATGCGTGGAAGAACAAGACCTTGCGATACGGTGCCTTTGGCATTTTTGTCTATGTCGGTGCGGAGGCTGTCTCTTATACACATCTGACGCTGCCGACGAGCGATCTAGTG
>CAXDQP010000371.1:0-2061 GCA_963991335.1 uncultured Flavobacteriales bacterium | reverse complement strand
GTCCTATTGGGGTTCCTTTAGCGATGAGAAAGTAGAATGGGAAATCGATCTCGCCAAAGGCATCGCTCACTGCGCGTCTGCACGAGAAGAATGCCCGGAAGGATACGGCAACAATGGCCATGTGGACAGCATCCCAAAGATGGAAGCCTTCGAAATTCCAAACACCTTCAAAATCAAGTTTGAACAGCGAAATGACAGCACCATTCGATTCGTTTCACCGAAGCACGGAATGGAAACTTCGCTGTGACGCATTCACCGAAACAAAGGGCATTAAAAAAGCCCACTCCAATTAGTAGGCGTTTCATTGATTTTTTGGCGATGAGATACTCGATTTCCCGTGCCTCTCTTTGTATTCGAGGTGCTCTAATCCTTCTGAGCTATTCGCCCATACGGTGCGCCAAAGATAAATCAAAATAAACATCCTCGACACGCTTATTTTTGACAAAGTGAAAAATGTGCTTCTCCATCGAATCAAGAGTTGGCTCAATTGGCGAATGCGCTCCGTTTCGTGGAGAGGCATACACAGCCCGTGGCTGTTTTCATTGCTTCAAACCATGCGAGGCGCATCAATCGCGTGTCCAGAGATTGAGCTAGAACGCAGTCGATTGCTGAAGGATCAGAATAACGTCCCACCGCTTGATTTCGGAGCAGGTTCGCAATCCAAAGCGCGAACCGTGGCCGAAATCGCCCAAAGTGCGCTCAAACGGCCTCGCCATGCACGAGCGCTTGCGGGCCTTGCGAGTTATTTGGATGCTGCGGTAGTCCTCGAACTGGGCACCTGCCTCGGCATTACCACTGCTTACCTTGGCAAACATGCCGCATCCGTGACTACAATTGAAGGCAATCCAAAGCTCGCAGGGCATGCAGAAGACATCTGGCGACGTCTCAACCTTCAGAATGTGACCAGCATCGTAGGTGATTTCGATGACGTGCTTCCTTCCCTCCCTCCCCAGCAATACGACTTGATCTTCATCGATGGAAACCACCGAGGAGCCGCACTCATCCGATACGTAAACGAATTGGCGCCCTGCCTCTCTGAAAAAGGCGTCATTGTGTGCGACGATATTCATTGGTCGCGGGACATGGAAGCAGCATGGGACGAATTGATCCAAGAAAATCGCTGGAGCTTACGTGTTGACTTCTATGAATGGGGGCTCCTCACGGCAAATCCAAGCTTGGCAAGAGAATTCCACCGCATTCGTTTCTAAATACTTCCAAGAGTTGAAGGGTTGAATTAGCTTTGCACCCATGAGAAAAAAACGCTCGAGCATGGGAAAAAGGGGATGGCTCACGGCATTGCTGGGCGCCTATATTCTCCTCCAGTTTCTTTGGTGGGCAAGTCTTCTCGTCCGGCAACAGCGTCAAATTTTTGAATTGAACGATGCCACCGACGAAAAACTGAATCAAGCGATCCGCATGATCATTGGCGAAGGATTGGTGTTTTTTGGGCTCTTGAGCCTTGGGTTTATGGTGATTTGGCGGAGCATCAAACGCGATATGGAACAAGCCCAGAAAGAACGCCATTTTCTATTGTCCGTTACCCTCGAACTGAAGACTCCTATTGCAGGCAGCCAAATCGCGATTGACTCGTTGAAAAAGCACGAATGGGATGAAAAAACGAAAAAGCTCCTGCTCGACGACGCGCAAGCTGGCTTGACGCGACTGGAGCAACGCGTAGAGAACATCCTTCAGAACAACCGACTGATCTCTGGAAAGGAGATGACTAAGGTTTTATTCGATGCAGAAGAAGTGGTCACGCGTGTAATGCATCGTCATCAGGTGGGACCTTATCAAGAACGCATCATTGAATTGAAAAATGATCTCGACACGGGCGAACAGATGGAAGGAGATGCGGATGCACTGGCACTCGCTTGGGGAAATTTGCTCGAAAATGCGTTGAAGTATAGCCCTTCGTCCGAGCCTGTATCCATCGTCCTTTCAGAAAGTGAAGCGGGGCTTTCTGTTGTTTTTGATGACGGAGGAAGCGGTATTCCCACGAATCAGCGAGAAAATGTCCTGCGAAAATTCGAACGCCTCAAGGATTCAGAGACTTCGGGAACC
>CAXDQP010000370.1:0-2073 GCA_963991335.1 uncultured Flavobacteriales bacterium | reverse complement strand
GGGGTAAGTGCAGAGCAAGTAAGCACACTCTGCCCCGCGCTCACCGCCGAAGGAAGCGATGTGCATCAGGTCGGCTTGTGCGGCATCGAACTGTGCATTGGCAAAGTTGATCTTGGCTTTCCAATACCGCGCTGTTCGCCGAATGTCTTCCGGTGTTTGATTGTCAGAAATAACTTGATCGGCGTATGCTTTTGCTTGATCAAACGATTCCAAGCTGAAATAGCATCGCATCAGTCCGATGCGCGCCTCAAGTTTGTTTTCCTTGAGAACACTTACGGCCTCTAACTCCTGGTAATGTGCCAATGCTGACGATACATCTTGTGCATTCCATGCAATGGTGGCGGCTCCCAATGCTGCGGGTTCGGTAAAGTCACTGACGGGCTGCTGCAAGACGTATTCAAAGGCACGGCGCGCTTCCTCGACGTCCTTCAGGTCATATGCGCAATTGCCCAAAAAGAAGTGGGCCTCAGCTAAGAATCTGCCTTGGTCGTAATTCCGGATGTACTCGCTCAATCGGAGCATGGCTTTTTCGCAGTTTCGCTCCAAGGCGAAATTTCGTGCGGCGTTGAAAAAGCGTTCTTCAATTTGATCTCCGTCCAAGCCAACGCCGGGCGGCAAGTCGTCGAGAAGCCCCCGGTCAATCAAGATGGGTTCAACGACATTGAATGCATCACCTGCTATGGGGTCTTGACCGTATTCGCTTCGGACGACATCCCACAATTGAAGCACATCTTCTGCTCGGTCTTGCTTGACACCGATCAAGCACAGATCGACCAATGCATATTTTGTTCTGGGCGAGTTGGGAAAGTCGCTGCGCAATTGCTCGAGCACGGTTTTGGACAAATCCAGTTGATTCGTCTCAATGCACGCCCTTCCCAAAGCATAAAGCGCCTCGGGGGCATAGCTCGACGCTGGGGCCAATGCAATCAATTCCTGCAAGGCGTCAATCTCGTCGGCCTTGCGGTTCAGGGAACCGAAGCAGTCCGCGCGCTGGAAACGAGCATAATCTTCGTGATTTTCACTGGCGCTGATCACTTCGCTGTAAAAGCGTGCGGCGGATTCAAAATCTTTGCTCGCATAATAGCAATCTCCAACACGCAATTTCGCGTCTCGGGTTTTTTCCGTATTGCTTTCGCCTACTTGCTTGAGGTACGACCGAAAAGCACTCAATGCATCCACGTATTTTTTGCGTTTGAAAAGGGCGTACCCCCTCGCGTAGATTCCATCGTTGTAATGCGCACTTTGATATGCTCCGGGTGAGGACTCAAACTGCGCGTAATAGGCGGTTGCCTGTTTGAACTTGCGCAGCAAATAGCTCAATTCTCCTTGCCAGAAATACGATTCGGCGGTCATCAGTCGATCCACCGGATATTCACGGACCCGCTCAAAATATGCGTGAGCATCTGCATAGGAACCGCTGCGAAACAACTCAACCCCTCGATTGTAGGATACAAGTTGGTAGGCGGTTTGAATTTTGGGCGATTTGTCCTCGATCAATGAAAGCGCCTCTAATGCTCGATCGTAATCTTTGGAGGACATGTACACCTCCAAGAGAAATCCATAGGCTTCATCGCGCCTTTTCGATTCCGGGTATTCCCGGAGGTAACGTTCGATGGCTGTAATTGCATCGTCGAATGGATTGTAGGTGAGTTCGTAGGCAAGCTTGGCATAGCTGAACAAGGCATCTTCACTGACCTCAGCATCAAAATCTAGCTCCGATGTTTTCTTGAATGTTGTTCGTGCTTTGTCACGCTCACCCAATCCCAAATAAGAATCGGCCATGTGATACAGGGCCAATTGTCCCATTTCATCTTGCTCGCGGACCACGATAGAGAAGCAGTTTAGAGCCTTTCGATAGGCAGCGGCCCGATAATAGGTGAAGCCCATTTGGTAAGAAAACGCTCTTGTGCGATCCCGCCCGCGGCTGTAATGATAGGCTTCTTCAAGGTAAGGAAGCGCCTCATCAAATTTTCGCAAGCGATAGAGTGCATCAACTACGAGACGTGCGACAACAGCGCGCTGTGCTTCTCGAATCTCTAAGTCGGGATTTACAACCTTCTGAGCGAAATCGAT
>CAXDQP010000369.1:0-2093 GCA_963991335.1 uncultured Flavobacteriales bacterium | reverse complement strand
ACGAGATCCTCTCTGGTCTCGTGGGCGCGGAGATGTGTATAAGAGACAGTGGTTTTTGCCCGGTTGCGTGAGAGCATTAACGGTCAAACCGAAGGTTCAGTGCCTCTTCAATGACATGAGTAGGAATTGCAAATCCAATTCCTTCAACACCCAATCCAAGTACTTTTTCATAGACAACGCCGATCAAGGTGCCTTCGGAATTGATCAAAGCTCCTCCGCTGTTTCCGGGGCTTATGCTCACATCCGTTTGGATCAATGTTCGTTCGCCGTCCTTGCGTTTTCCAGAAATAATTCCTTTGGTTACTGATGCTCCCAAATCAATGTCGTACGGCGTGCCCATGGCATAGGCTTCTTCTCCAACACGGATGGATTCAGACAGGTCGAGGGCAAAAGGACGCAATCCAACCGTATCGACCCTCAGCAAAGCCAGGTCATAGACCGGATGATAGCGGAGAATCTGCGCAGCAGCTGTTTCACCCGAATTGAAATTGACGGTATAGGCCAGTGTGGTGTCGCTGACTACGTGCTGGTTGGTCACGATGTAACCGTCGCGGCTGATGATACAGCCGCTTCCATGTCCGTCTGAAGCAGCAATGGTAACGACTGATTCAAGTGCATCTGCAACTTTTCCAGCAGGTTCAGATCGATCGGGAATGGAGATGGTCTCCCAATCCTTTTTCCATTCTTTTTCCAAGTTTTCGATGCGTCCAAGTCGCCTTTCAAGGGAAGGAACTTCCAATGCCTCAAACATGGATTCAACCATCGCTTCTGCGATTAAATCTCGGTCGAATCCGGGGTCAGAAAAATTATACAACGACCAATTGGACTGGTTCTCAATTGTTACGGTATCTGTTCCCAATCCAAAAGCGTTGTAGAGCCACCAAGCGGTTTTGAGATTGTACCGAACGATTCCTTGCACCCGGTGTTCATTGACTTCAAACAATTGGCCATTTAAGCGAATAGCATCTCCTTTGTGGAACATTCCGTCCATCATCTCTGGAAAATATCCTTGTTTTTGAAGCACTTCATTCAGGTCCTCATCCAGGTTGGAGTATTGGATTTGTACGGGTTCATCGGAGGAGCTTACGAATTCTACGCGGTCATCCTCATAACGCTCAATGTTCTGAAAATACATCCAGGAATGGCCGCCTTCTGGAATTTCCATGTGGAACCCCTCTACGCGCAGTGGCGGGCGATTTGGCTGGGCTACTGGGTAGGGTGCAAGCGGCGGAAATGAATAGCTCCTGGCGTATACCCGTCGAGGTTTCATGAAAATTCCGCCCGCATTGAATGCTGCAGTTCCCAAAGCTGCGATGGCCAACTTCGGTTGCGCAAAGCTGCCAAGAGCAAGTCCACCCAATCCAAGGCCAGCCACAACAGCCGCACCATCAGCAAACTTCATTGGATTCATTTGATTTGGGAAGAGAGGCTGAACGGAAGGATAGTGCCCGGTGCGGTCCATGCGAATCAAGTGCACGGGTTCTTTGTTGCTCAACATTACGGTGCCAGCCCCCTGAGCAATGGGCCGAAAGTGATACCCCGAGCTCCAATCCCATGCATCCTTCGAAAGCGTTGTTTGGTCTGCACTTGCATGGTCGATGCGCACCGTAGATCGGGTGTGCTGATTGAGCGCGGAGCAACTTGTTGCCATCGTCGCTAAGCCGATCACCCCCCACGTTGCCCAACGGAACAGACGTGGCTGGAAGGCTGGAGTGAAGGCAATGGGCAACATGTCCCAAATATGGTGAGGGTGTGCAGGTAAATGACCTCAGGGGGGGGCATGTTTTCCGATTGAATTGTGGATTTCTTGTGCTCGAAATCGCTTAAAATCCTTCGCTTTGGGGCCGTGTCATGCTAAATTTCAACCATGGCAGACGGGCTTCAACATGAGAAGGAAGAAAAGCGAGAAATCGAACAGCTTCGGTCTGAATTGCACGTTCACAACCACAAGTATTATGTCGAAGCCCAGCCTGAAATAAGCGACCGTGAATTCGACAACTTGTTGGAACGGTTGATCGAACTGGAGTTGAAGAATCCGGAATGGGCCGACCCAAATTCAACTTCGCAGCGTGTAGGAGGGCAGTCTCTTATAC
>CAXDQP010000368.1:0-2107 GCA_963991335.1 uncultured Flavobacteriales bacterium | reverse complement strand
GTTTGCCAGCGTTGTTTGACATCCACGTAATCAAATGCAGCGGCTTCGGTCAAAAACTCTTCGCGATGCATCAGGGCCCGATCAAAATGAGGTTGCCCGGCGGAAACACGCACCCCCAACTCCCCAAAGCGGCAAAGCAAATCTTCTTTCACTTGCCCCGTCATTCCGGGTTGCTGGGCGCCCTTGCCACCGGGAGTGTGCGAATACGGATCGGTAGGGAACGCCCCATACAATTCGGGAGACTTGTGCGCCCCAATACCGGCATTGATTTCGAAGTAGTGATTGAACAATTGCCCGACCACCTCCGGTGATTTGGCTTGATCCACAGCAGCCTTCGTCACTTCAAAGACGGCAAGCCGAAGCTTGGAAACCATGTGCCAATAAATGGAGCCCAACCCCTCATACCCGAAAAAGGTTCCGGAACGGCCTGTGAAGGACTTGTGGTTGAAGATGCCTTCGTAAATCGCTTCAATTTGCTTTTGCTCTGAAGCCACCAAGGAATCATATTGGCCGGGCAATGCACGAAGCGCTGCGCGCAAGGAATTGACATTGTTGTGGTTGCCATTGAAGTGAAATCCACCCGTGCAATCCTTGGTCACAATGTCCGCATTCTCGTCCTTCACCAATTGGGACAGGAGCTTGGATCCCGCCAATGCTTCCGGGTCAATGTTGTTCTTGTCCAAGAACCGCGGTAAGGATTTGTTGGGATACAGCACGTAGCTGTATTGATCCTCTCGAAAGAGTGCACTTGCCTTTAACGCATCCATTACGTCGAGGCTTTCGGCGGCATTCAAAAGGCCCGAACTGAGCACCGCGACCTGGCCTTCAAGCATTTCCGGCAATTCGGTCACCTCGATGCCTCCATCGGACTCTACCGTCATCAGATTGTAGGCATGGTAAAGCCCGTCGGTTCGCTTGTTGGCCTTGATGGAATGCTCCAAGTGCTCCAATGCCACATCGACAAACGCCGAGAGGTCAGCTAATTTCATCGGGGACTTGTGGCCCGAAAAATTCTCACTGTAAATTTTTTGACGGTAGTCGCTCGCCGCAATACCCAATCCGTCCAGAATGGAACGTCGCTGGGAATTGGAAATGCGCCCTGTCGTCAATGATTGGTATTTGGTGAGCGTAGCATTCATGCCATTGAAGCAAGTGAGCAGCTCATCCGATATCAAGACTTCTTGGTGGTTTGTGGAGGCCAAAACATCCTTGAAATAAACCAAGAAACGCCGCAGGTAATAGAGCGTTACCATGGACACGCCGTTCCCGACCAGGGCATTGTTCGCGTCGTTCCACTCGGGGCGCTGTGTATTCATCCAAATCCCCCCTTCTGGAATGAAATTTGAAATCTTGGCGAGCATGGTCGCCAAGATTTTCTCGATGAAGTTGACCTTGTAAATGAAAACGTGGGCTTCGCGAAGCAAGGCTCCATCTCCACCGATTTCGTCTTTCTTGAACGCAACTTTCTCTTCCCGATCGTGATCGAAATCAATCGTGTTCTTGGGGTCTTCCAACAACGCGTCGTACGGTTTGATTCGATAAGGAACATTGGCGTAGACGAATGAATCGTTCTCGAAATACTCTTCCAGTTTCTCGGGGTAATAGGCCCGCAAGAACTCTAGGAATTTCAGCAGATAAATGATCTGATGATCGCCCCAATAGCCGATGTACGACCAGGGGTTGTCCGGTTCAATGGTTTCCCATTCGAAACCGTCTTTGAACACGCGGTAAGGGTTGTATCCATCGAAGGTCGTCGCATTGAGAAATTTGAAGATCATTCCCTCAATGAATTCGGGATATGCGTGGACCAAGGCTTCCCAGTTTTGGAAAATGTCCCGCCAATTCCCTTGGTAGTCCAAGATTTTGGAGCCGTCGTCTTCGTTGCGAAGATTGATCGAAAATCGGTTCCAAGGACGACTTGGATCACCATGGCGTCGGCTGAATTTCAGGGGCAAATACTCTGCGGACAATCGCTTAAAATTGAGGTCATCGTCCTGTTTCGTTTGCTCTTGCAGGAAGGACAAATCGAATTTTTCAGGCCAATTGGCCATCACGTCCGCTTTCTTGAAGAATACTTTGTGGTTCGCTCGGTCGATGTACGCCATAA
>CAXDQP010000367.1:0-2110 GCA_963991335.1 uncultured Flavobacteriales bacterium | reverse complement strand
AGCATCCACGGAGAGGGATTGGGAGCGTGCTGCGTGCCAAAGGATCATGCGCATGACTTCCTCAAAGCGCCCCAAGTCTTCCACGGATCCTTTTGCGGAAATGGTTTCTCCACGTGTGACAAGGTGCAGCGAAGCAAATCCACTCCGCATAACACGCCAATTTTCATTTTCGGGACCGAGGAAGACCAAAGGATCAACACCTCGGATGGATATCTCTTTCTGTTGCATATGGAAAGACAAAAATACGTTCCCGACCTTTGCAATGTGTCAATCATCACATTAACATCTGACTTTGGTGAAGGAAGCCACTATACGGCGGCATTGAAAGGTGCCCTTTTGTCCCGCGCTCCCGAGTCGAGAATCGTGGATGTTTCGCATCGTGTGCGAAAGTTTGATGTGGTTGAGGCGGCATTTCTTTTGCGCTCTACGTACCCCGAATTTCCGAAGGGAACGGTCCACCTCATCTGTGTGCAAGGAGCGAATACACCAGAAACGCCTCACCGATTGGTGACGTTTCAAGATCAGCATTTTATAGGAGCGGATACGGGGGTGTTTCGCTTGCTTTCGCATTCTGAGCCTGAGGCTGTTTTTGATTTTTCAGGGCTGAATTTAGACATTGATTCCCCCACGTTCCCAGAACGTGAAGTTTTCGCATTGGCCGCTGCACATCTGGCGAAAGGAGGGCGTGCAGATTTGATAGGGCGTCCGGCGGGTTCCCTGCGAGATGCTGCGCCACGGAGGATGAGTTTCGAAGAAAACACCATCATAGGTCATGTCGTGTTCATTGATGACTATGGCAATGTGATCACGAACATCACCAAGGAGGCTTTTTTAAAAATCGGAATGAATCGGCCCTTTGAAATTCAGATGCGCACGCCTCGAATGACCATTCGGCAGATGAGCGAGAATTATCACGAGGTTTCAATTGGAAAAGAATTGGCACTATTCAATCATTCGGATTTGCTGGAAATTGCGGTAAATAATCACAGCGCACCTGGGGGGCACGGTGGTGCCGATGCGCTTTTGGGTTTGCAAAGGGACCAAGCCATTCGGATTAATTTTCAAAATGAAGAGCGACTCTAATGGGGGTTTTGCGCATTGTGAAAATGGAGTTTGAAGACGAGTTGGTTCATGACTTTGATGCCCTCTTTGGCGAAATTCAATCAGATATTGAAGCGATGCCCGGGTGCGAACGCGTCATGATGATGAAATCGTCAGGTTCTCCAAATACCCGAACGACCCTCAGTTGGTGGGCGCATGAAGACGATTTGAACAACTACCGAAATTCCGAATTATTTGGTGAGGTGTGGCCACAAACCAAAGCCAAATTTACGACCAAGCCCTTGGCTTGGTCAGTTGATTGGGATAGCGCTAGCGGATTGGCATTCGGAGTGTAAATTTGAACTTCACAATGAAGTCACTTATCCGCAAGGAACTCCGAGCTTTTTTCAGCACCCTGATGGGGTATGTTGTTGTATGTGCCTTTCTTCTTTTGACCGGTTTGTTTCTTTGGGTGTTTCCAGGGGAATGGAATGTCCTCGACAATGGACAAGCCAACTTGGACGCGCTTTTTATTTGGGCCCCTTGGGTGTTTGTGTTTCTCGTTCCGGCCATTACCATGCGGAGTTTCTCTGAGGAAATGGGGCGTGGCACGATGGAGTTGTTACTCACCAAGCCCATTACCGAAGCGCAAATTGTACTCGCTAAGTTCACCGGTGCATTTGCAGTTCTCATTTTGTCATTGGTCCCTACGTTGGTCTTCCTTCCTATGATTGGATTTTTAGGGCAGCCGCAATGGAATTTTGATGCGGGGTCCATTTACGGGAGTTACCTGGGGCTGCTTTTGCTTGGATCCACCTTCACAGCACTGGGTGTTTTTACTTCTTCGTTGACTGCAAATCCGCTCGTTGCATTTTTGGTGACTTCGGTCACTCTGGTCTTTGGGTTTGTGGGGTTTACGGCGTTAGCGAGCTTTGATTGGTTGGGAGATTGGGAGCTCGCTTTCATGCAGATTGGAATGCAAACGCATTATCAGTCCATTAGCCGTGGAGTGCTACATGGGAGTGATGTAGCCTATTTTGTTTTTCTGGACTTCTTTGTTCTGTCCTGT
>CAXDQP010000366.1:0-2114 GCA_963991335.1 uncultured Flavobacteriales bacterium | reverse complement strand
TTGATCATTGCGCCATTGTCCCTGCAGTTTCTGGGGAATTTCGAAGTGGGGGATGTACAAGCACGGATTTCTGTAATGTCCTACATGAAGACCATTGCTTCCATCACCATGGCCGCAGGACTGATCTTCCAACTTCCTGTGGTGGTTTATTTCTTAAGCCGCGCTGGGCTCATCACTCCAGAGATACTCAAGTCCTATCGCAAGCATGCATTGGTTGGCATACTAGTCATCGCTGCGATTATTACACCTCCGGATGTGACAAGCCAGCTCTTGGTGGCCATGCCCGTATTGATCCTTTACGAAATAAGCATTGCGATATCGCGTAGAGTCGTGAAGCGAAAAAGAAAGGAATCCAATCCAGACGTATGAAAAGACTGACGTTTCTTTTTGCCGTTGTTTTGCTCCCTTGGTCACTGACTTTGAGTGCCCAATCTACTGCTGTTCAAGGCCGCGTCTTTGATGCAGAAACAGGGTTGCCAATCCCCTTTGTCAACGTCGCTCTCACAGCGGCAGGAACGGGGACCATGACCAATCAAAAAGGAGAATTTCAACTCAAAACCGAAGAACGACCTGGCCGCATTTCAGTGAGCTTTCTGGGGTATGGTTCCAAAAACATAGAAATCACCCGGGGTATTTCTCAGTCCATCGATATCGCTCTGGAGCCTCGGTCCATTGAATTGCTCGCAGCAGAAGTACGTCCGGATTAATCCAAGCGGAAAAACCCCGCCAAACCGCTGATGCAGCGTGTGATTGAAGTTAAGAAAAGCAACGATCCCAATGGCCTCGCCGCCGCCAGACACAGCTCTTACTCCAAGCTCGAGTTGGACATCAACGACATCAGTGAGAAACAGGCTTCGAGGTGGTATTGGGGGCCTTTCAAATGGGTGTTCAATTACTTAGATAGTTCCGAATCTCGTGTCGCCTTGCCATTTGTAATGGCCGAAATCCTGGCTGAAGAGCAATGGCAAACTTCACCAAATCGACAGCAGAAAAATGTGATCTCCAGCCAATTGAGCAGCAAGTTCAGCAATTCACGGAATGCCGCTGAGATGGACGCCGCTTTGCCCAAGCTCGATGTCTACCAAAATCAAATGCTGCTTTTGGATCGCACCTTCACGTCACCGATGCACGACCGAGCGCTGGCGCATTACCGCTTTTACATCTTAGACACCCTGGAGGTTCAAAACCGAGCCACCTTTCATTTGGCATTCATTCCTCGTCGCAAAGGTGAGTCCACGTTTGAAGGAGAGCTTTGGATCGACACACTCACGCTTGGTTTGCAATCCATTGAAGCTCGCCTCAGCAATGCGTCGAACGTGAATTTTGTGCGCACGATGAACTGGAGGCAGTCCTTTGTTCAAGTCAAAGGCAATCAAGCCGAGGAAAACGCAATGGCCTGGATGATGGAGGAAGAGGAAATCTTAATGGATTTCAGCTTGACCGACCGGACCATCGGCGCCTACCTCAGGCGCTCTACACAATTTAGCAACCTTGAGTGGCAAGGAGAAAAGTGGCCGTCAGGCTGGAGAGGGGGACGAGATTTGCAATTCCAACCGGATACGCTGACGCCAAAGGAATGGGTGGCGCTGCGTCCCATTCCATTGTTGAAGCGGGAAGCTGGCATCTACACCATGACCGATTCCATCATGTCCATGCCGCAGTGGCGCTTTGTAAAAGGCCTCGGATACTGCCTGGGCACGGGCTATGTGACTAAAGGATCCTTGGAAGTTGGGGCCTGGTGGTCAGCATTCACGCAGAATCCCGTGGAAGGCAATCGGTTTCGATTGGATCTCCGAACATCCAATGCCTGGAGCACACGGTTCATGCCTAAAATCTTCGCTGCTTATGGCACGGAAGACTTGCGCTGGAAAGCCGGATTCAGCGCCCGTTACATACAAAGGAAAACACCAAGGACTGAGTTTTTATTTGAAATCAAACGGGCCCTGGAACAACTTGGAATGAGTGGCCTGCTAGGTCAAGGTCAAGCCTTCACCTCCGCGTTTCGCACAGACTCCGTCAATTCGCTTTCGGAAGTGCAGCGGGCAGAAGTGTCGGTGCTTCATGAATTTGGCCCAGGTTTCTCCGGGTTTTTCGAATGGCGCCACCGACAAATC
>CAXDQP010000365.1:0-2125 GCA_963991335.1 uncultured Flavobacteriales bacterium | reverse complement strand
GTCGACCAGTTTCAAGCCCAAATGCCCCGCCCATGGCAGACGTTCAAGATGAGAAGGCAGCAACGAATTAACGGCATTCTTCTTCTTCCATTGGGCGCGAATCATCTTACCCGAATGGCCAGGTCCGAGCAGTGCTGCCATTGCCTCTTGCGGATTGCCCAACGTAGCCGAAATTCCCCATACCATATGGGAAGGCCGTTGCATACGCAGCCAAGAGGCTGCCAACTCAACTTGGACGCCGCGTTTCGTTCCGAGCAATTCATGCCATTCATCGACAATCAGGCACTCCAAATTATGGAATCGCTTCCCACTGCCCTTCATAGCCAAAAGGACATGCAGGGATTCAGGTGTCGTGATTAACACGTGTGGCAGTTGCTTTCGCTGCCGGGCTTTTTCCGAAGCCAATGTATCGCCGGTCCGGATGCCAACCTCCCAATCCAAATTGAATCCCTCGCACAAACGCTCCGCACTGAGTTTAATTTCTTTCGTCAAAGCACGGATGGGCGCAATCCAAATCATGCGAACACCAGCCTTCTTCCTTCCTGAGGTCTCTTCGAGGACTGCCCGTGCCAAGGTCGATGCCATGGCCGCGTACGTCTTTCCTGAACCTGTAGGAGCGATGATTAACCCTTGTTCATTCAACCCTTGCGCCTCCCACACATCTTGCTGGAAAGCATGCGGCTTCCAACCTTTTGAAGCAAACCAGTTCCCAATCAACTCTGAAGAAGTTTGGCTCATGTTCGGGCATTTTCATCGTGAAGGAAGCGCATGAAACACAGTTTTACAGTGAAGCACCTTGCCTTGAATTGACTGCTGATTATCTTCGGCATGTTATTTGGAAAGAAACCACCATGAAAGTTCTACAATTCTCCCTGCTGTTTGGTTTAATGTTGGCGCAGCCTTTTTCTTCGATTGCTCAGCGTTACACGGATGAAGACGATGAGCCTCCGTTGATTCCACAAGAAGACTTCGACGAGCTATTGATGTGGATGGTTGATGAGAAATTTGAAAAGGTTCTCTACAAGGCGATCCGTTATACCGAGGATGACGAAACCAAGAAAGAACCGGTTCCCTATGTCTTCATGTCCATGGCGTATTTCAAAATTTCTGAATCCGGCAACCCTGAGTTTGAAGAGAAATATTCCAATGCGCTCAAAAGCGCCCTGAAGTATGCCTCCAAATTTGTCAAAAAGGACAAAGAGAAAGAATACTTGAATGAATACACCGATTACTTCAATGATTTGAGGCGTGCAACCATGAATCAAGCGGAAGTATACGTGGATGACGAAAAATTCACCAAGGCCAAATCCTACTACAAATACCTCTGGACATTGGACGCAGAAGATCCCGGTGCATGGATGATGTACGGAAGTGTTCTTTGGAAAAGCAAAGCCAAACGAGACGCTGAAGAATCTTGGGCTACCGCTGCCAATTTACTTAGCGAATTTGAAGGAAGAGGCCTGGAAGAAGTGCAAGTCGACTTGCTCAAATTCGCAGCAATCTACACGGCAGAAATGTTAGCAGCAGAAGGAAACCGAACCGATGCGCGGCGTTGGATTGAGAGCATAGACCCTGTCCTCGGGACCGACCGGGAAGTGAAAGCGGTACTGCGTTCGATTGGAGGCTAAGATTCAACCCCAGGGAAGCCGCAGCCACTAACGGGCATAAACATCCATCAGGACATGCTGTTCTCGTTCCCAATTCAGTTGGGATTGAGCCCGGGCCAAGCCATCTTGGACTTGGGCTTTGAAGGATGGCGTCTCCCCTTCCATGGCCATCAAAGCTTCCAACCACGCTTGCGGCTCGTCACCTTCGACTACTCGACCGATTCCGTACATACGGAGCAGTGCGACGCAATCGGGCAAATCATTCACGAGCACCGGCACTCCTGCTTGAATGCATTCAAACAATTTGTTGGGCAAGCAATACAGGTAGCTCAAGCAAATGGGGCGAACAGAAACAAGCCCTACATCCGCATCTTTCGTGTACTGAAGCATTTCTTCGTACGGCACAGCCGGCTGAAAATGCGCGTTTGCCGATGAGGAGGCCGCTTCTTCAATGGCCACTTGAAGCGTCCCGTCTCCCATGAAAGCGAGGTGACTCCGACTTACCTTCAGGTTTCCGG
>CAXDQP010000364.1:0-2128 GCA_963991335.1 uncultured Flavobacteriales bacterium | reverse complement strand
CCCTTGAAACCCCTGACGCTGCGAATCCATCTCCAAAGTCCTGTTCTGTCGTGTATCCGCCATAAATATCTGCGTGATCAAACGCATAAACCCCCGCTTCCAACGAAGCTTCTATGGTTTGTGCAATTTGCTGGGTCGTCATTTTAGCGCCCCAGGCTCCCCAGTTCATGGTGCCCGCAATAATTGTTGATGGATGCATTGGATTGGGTGATTCAAAAAAAGGGAACCGCAATGGCCCCCTTTTTTATTCTGTGTTCTTCTGTCTTACGCGCGATCCAAATCCATCACCTTCGCCCAAGCTTGCACGAAGTCATTGACAAATCGCTCCTTCCCGTCAGCGCAGCCGTAGACCTCTGCAATGGCACGCAGTTCTGAGTTGGATCCAAAAATCAGGTCGGTTCGCGATGCGGTCCACTTTGTTTCTCCCGAGGTCCGGTCCGAACCCGCAAACCCTTCAGAAACAGGGTCAATTGCCTTCCATGTGGTCTTCATATCAAGCAAATTCACAAAGAAGTCATTGGTGAGTTCACCAGGGCGATGGGTAAACACCCCGTGCATGGAACCATCATAGTTTGTTCCAATTACTCGCATTCCACCAATCAAAGCGGTCATTTCCGGTGCGGTAAGCGTCATCAATTGCGCTTTATCGATCAGCATTTCTTCCGTTGATGCGGTGGCGCTCGCCTTCTTGTAGTTTCGGAAACCATCCGCGCGCGGCTCCAGAACAGCAAACGAATCAACGTCTGTTTGCGCATCCGTTGCGTCACCACGCCCCGGCGTGAAGGGAACCGATACCGAATGACCCGCATTCGCTGCCGCCTTTTCAACGCCTGCACAACCCGCTAAAACAATGAGGTCAGCCATTGAAACGTGCGCACCGCCCGATGCATTGAACTCCTTTTGGATGCCTTCTAAGGCGTCGAGAACTTGGCCGAGCTGTGTCGGGTTATTCACTTCCCAGTACCGCTGAGGAGCAAGTCGAATTCGGCCGCCATTCGCCCCTCCTCGTTTGTCGCTTCCGCGATAAGTGGAGGCTGAGGCCCATGCCGTGGAAACCACCTGAGAAATTGTCAAGCCCGACGCCAAGACCTTCTCTTTCAACGAATTCGCATCCCCCTCGCTTCGTACGCCCCCTGTTGAAGCCGGCACTGGGTCTTGCCAAATAAGTTCTTCCGAAGGAACCTCTGGACCAAGGTACCGCTCAATCGGCCCCATGTCTCGGTGAGTGAGTTTAAACCACGCTCGTCCGAATGCATCCGCGAACTCCTCTGGGTTTTCATGAAATCGCTTCGAAATAACCGCATATTTAGGGTCCATTCGCAACGCCAAATCCGTCGTTAACATGATCGGAGTGAGGCTCTTTGATGGGTCGTGTGCATCGGGTACGCTTCCCTCTCCACCCCCATTCTTGGGCTTCCACTGCTGCGCGCCCGCAGGGCTCTTCGTAAGCTCCCACTCAAAACCAAAGAGATTTTCAAAATAGTTGTTGCTCCATTGTATTGGAGTTGTGGTCCAAGCCCCCTCTAATCCACTGGTGATGGCATCGCCGCCTGCGCCCGTACCAAATGTGTTTTTCCAACCCATGCTTTGCTCCTCAATTCCTGCACCCGCAGGCTCAGCACCTACATGCTTTTCAGGATCAGCGGCGCCGTGCGTTTTTCCAAACGTATGTCCACCGGCAATCAAAGCCACTGTTTCCTCGTCATTCATTGCCATTCGGCCGAATGTTTCACGAATATCGCGTGCCGACGCAAGTGGGTCTGGATTGCCGTTTGGGCCTTCTGGGTTGACATAAATCAAACCCATCTGCACAGCTGCCAGTGGGTTTTCAAGGTCTCGGTCGCCGGTATACCGGTTATCTGCCAACCACTCTCCTTCAGACCCCCAGTAAATGTCTTCTTCGGGTTCCCAAACGTCCGGACGGCCACCCCCAAAACCAAAAGTTTTGAAACCCATTGTTTCAAGTGCACAGTTTCCTGCTAAAATCATCAAGTCAGCCCAAGAAATTTTCTTGCCATACTTCTGCTTGATCGGCCACAAAAGAAGGCGTGCCTTGTCCAGGTTCGCATTATCTGGCCAGCTATTCAGTGAGGCAAAACGCTGCATTCCCGATCCGGCACAGCCTCGT
>CAXDQP010000363.1:0-2136 GCA_963991335.1 uncultured Flavobacteriales bacterium | reverse complement strand
AAGACATCCTGCATTCCCCACCAAAGCAAAATCGCCACACTGGTTGCGGAAAGAAGTTCGACCAGCGGAAAGAAGACACTAAATGCCCAGATGGACCGAATATTCGCGTCGCGATGCGATGCATTGATCTTCGCAAACTCCCTGGCCTCCCGTTTCTCACGTCCAAATGCCTGCACAATGTGCATGCCCGTGACATGCTCCTGAACGAACTCATTCATACGGGACACCTCATTTCGCACATCAATGAATGCCTTTTTGATGACCTTTTGAAAAATACGGGTCGCAAACAACAATACGGGGATGGGGGCAAGAACCAAAAGCGTCAATTGCCAATCCACCCAGACCATCGTTCCAATGACCACGAAAAGTGCCAGTATGTCTCCAATGGCATTCAAGATTCCATTGGAAAAGACATTGGCAATTCCATCAATATCACTGACATGTCGGGTAACGAGGGTTCCTACTGGTGTCTTGTCGAAATACCGCAAGCGAAACTTCGCCACATGTTCGAACAACTTGGATCGCAAATCCAAGCTCACACTTTGTGCCACCCAATTTGCCATGTATGTAACGCGAAACTGGAGCAATGCCTCAAAAATGAGCAAGCCTACAACGGCGCAGAATAGCTGAAGCAAATAAGCATGATCACCCGCCGGTATGGCGTCATCCACCGCAATCCGAATCAGAGCTGGCCGTATCCAAACCATTCCAGAAAGCAGCAGAACCAATCCACCCGTGACCGCAAAGCGAAACCGGTACGGTTGCGCCTGCTTGATGATTCGCTTCAGCGTGGCTGCATCAAAAACCTTCCCGGTGACGGCCTCTTTGGTCATTTTCCTTTTGCTTCCTGGCCCCATTTCCCATGCCATGGCACGAAGTCTGGATAAACCACTCGATTTAAATACAGACCATCTGCTGGGGCTGATGAGCCCGCTTGGCTGCGGTCCTTACTCGCTAGAACAGCCGTTAAGTCCTCAGGTTCGATTCTTCCTTGACCGATTTCCAACAACGTGCCAACCATGGCTCGGACCATGTTGCGGAGGAATCGGTCCGCGCTGACTTCATACGTCCAACGGCCTTCACCACCCAAAGAGACAATCCGCGATTCACGCACATCGCAAATGGTCGTTTTTTGTTCAGCTCCTGACTTGCAAAACGCTGCAAAATCTGCTTTCTGAATCAAGAGCGGTGCGGCTTCTTGCATCCGCTGAAAATCAACATTCCGCATGATTCGCGCTGAACGATTTACCAAGAAAGGATCTTTGGCGGTATGCATGTGGTATACGTATCCCCTTTCGGTCGCATCAAATCGTACGTGAGCCTTGGCGTGAACCTCGGAAATCCTATGAATAGCAATCGCCTTGGGCAACATACCATTCAATTTCCAAACCGCTTCATTCCAATCCTTGAATCGCTTGATTCGTGGCGCTGATTCTGGCCAATCCGAATGGGCAACAAAATAGGAAGCATGAACGCCCGCATCGGTTCGACCGCATCCCATAACGGCCATGGTTGTGCCCGTGAAAAGGGAAAGCGCGCGCTCTAATTCTTCTTGTACGGTTATTCCGTTGGGCTGTCGTTGCCAGCCGTGGTAGGCGTTGCCATCAAAAGACAATTCAATGTAAACGCGCATCATTCAGTACCTGAGCCGAATTAGGCCCAAGAGGCAATCTTCTCGCTCTTGTAATCGCCCGCGAACAACTTATCCTTCACTTTCGTGAAGGTTTCAATCGTATACGCTACGTCCTCCAACGTATGAACAGCTGTTGGAATCAAACGGAGCATGATGGTATCCTTGGGCACCACTGGGTACACCACAATGGAACAGAAAATACCGTAATTTTCGCGCAAATCCAATGTCAAATTGGTGGCCGCACCCAGACCGCCAGCCAAGATAACTGGCGTGACACATGAATTCGTTACTCCGATATTAAAACCATTTGCCTTGAGGCCTGACTGAAGGGCATTGGCTACCGTCCAAAGACGCTCTTTGTGCTCGGGCTGGGTGCGAAGCATCTCCAAGCGTTTCTGAGCGCCAATCACGATTGGCATGGGCAAAGATTTGGCGAAGGTTTGCGATCGCATGTTGTAACGCAAGAAGTCAATTACGTCTTCATCACCGGCGACAAAAGCCCC
>CAXDQP010000362.1:0-2146 GCA_963991335.1 uncultured Flavobacteriales bacterium | reverse complement strand
GATCATTAACAGACTGATTAACGCGATGGAGCTAAGACCCGTCATGATTGAGCCGCCAATTATCATACCGATGGCTCCAACGACTACTTCTCCATCTTGGATCCACATGACGGCGGCTTTTGAGCCATCAGAATATTCTGCACTAATCGTTGTAGTGCCTTTCATACAACCGTAGCATGCTTGTCCTATTTTGATGATGTTTCTTCCATCGCCCAGTTTTTGTTCGACGTGATCGCTGGATTCGCATTCACCAAGTTCGAACACTTGTCGACTTTCATCTGGAGGGTTGACTTTCTGATACTCCGTCCACGGGTCAGACATCCAGCTCCCTGAGTGTGTGGCGTTCACGATGATGTTTTCACAGTGGTCATAGATGCCATTATTATCGGAGTCTTCCAGTACCGCCTCGAGGAAAATGATGAATCCCTGATCGCCCATGTCATCTATATCGAAAATTTCCAGAGTGGCATTGGATTCAGATTGCACTACGAATGATTCGGCTGAAATAGATCCGATGACAAGCAGGGTTACGCCTGGGATCAACAGTAAAACGGCGAACACGGCCGCGACCTTTGTCCACCTAGGAGCGGGCTTGCCGGATTCAGCATAAGATTTAGACCACGAAGAAACATTGACAAGCCAAGCTCCCACTGTCAAGAATGCGCCAACGCCCATCAAAATCGCGCCCGGAATTATCATTCCGAGATTCTCCTCGCTGGATCCTATAATGAGAAGCGGTAAACCGGGAAGCATCAAGAATATACCAAATAAAGCCGCAATCCATATTCCTCTGCGTCTTGACTTTTCAGCGGTCTCATCAAGTGGTTGAGGCGCAACAGTCTGAGCCTTGACTTGGAAGTCTTTTCTTTCGTGCAGCGTATATCCTCCACCAGAGAAGACACGTATGCTCCAATCTCCTACTGCTTGCTTAGGGAACGATGCGTTGTTCGCATCTAAGTTCCGAAGCCATTTCCATCGCTTGTTTTCCTCTCCGTGATCTTGGTCGAGTGCATTCGGTGGGTAGATGCCCACCCAAGCATCGTTGCTACTTGGACGATTGTTAATTCTGAAACGGACAGGTTTGCCCGCTACTGCCTCCAAAATCTCGATCGATTCCTCAGCCACTGATTTCGAATCGGTTGAGTCGATTTTATGCGTCGAGTGGATGGTGAAATCTTTTCGTTCGACCTGTGTGTATCCGCCGTCTGAAAAGACACGTATGTTCCAATCGCCTTCAGCCCATTCCCCGTTTGATAACGATACGTTGTTCACGTCGATGTCTCTGATGTATTTCCATCGTTGGTTTTGCGCCCCATGATCCTGGTCGGGTGTACCCGCTGGATAGATGCCCACCCAAGCATCGTTGTGGTTAGGGGGATTGTTGAGTTTGAAGCGGACGGGTTTACCGGACACGGCTTCCAGCACCTGAATTGATTCATCTGAAGCAGACGTGGAGGAACGGTCGGTGTTGAGGTGCTGTTGAGTTTGAGTTGCGGCGTCGGTTGGGTGATAGAATGTTGGTGCCGGATGCTTGCCACCTGGGGAGCCCGGATTTTTCCATGAGTCGACAGTTTCCCACACGCCTTCACGCGGTGGAACACCGATTTTTCCACCAGTATGAGCAGCATAGAGGACTCCTATTTTTGAGATGATCATCCACTTGTTCCACTCTGGGCGTTGATGGGCCGTTCCACAGTCTTGGAAGGCGATGAAAATCTCAGGGTTCTGAGTATGCTGGTAATGGCCAGCGATAGTGCCCCAGTGTCTATTCTCATGTTTGCCAGGCACGAACTCGTAGTTCCCGTTCACTTCCGAGCTTCCGGCTTGAGCGACGATTACATACGAGGGCATCGATGCTGTAGTTGTTGCAGGTTGTTGTTGACCTGTAGCGCCCTGCTGCACGCACTGGATGTCTTCCCAGCCGCCTCTTGGTGCATGGTCTCGGTTCCATTGTGCTGTGCCGTCCTGTTGCGCACTCAGGTACTTTCCATGGAAGGACTTCAAACAGACTACATTGTTGCCACGGTCTTCGACTGTGAACTCTTCCCAGCCACCTGGTGGTGCCTCTCTGCGATTGATTTCTACACTACCATCGTGCTGTGCTGACACGTACATTCCGTGTGCTCCCTTGAGTGCAATCTTACCG
>CAXDQP010000361.1:0-2148 GCA_963991335.1 uncultured Flavobacteriales bacterium | reverse complement strand
TCTGAAGGCTCCAAATGGCTTGTGTTGTTCGAGATGAACCATCGATTTTCACTGGCATCGTACTCAGCAGCCTCAATGTTACCTGGAGTTTGAGCGAAGCCGAAGATGCTTGTCATGCAAAGGACGGCTCCGAGGGAAGCAGATGTTGTAAGGTGAATGAATCTATTCATGAGGTGGTTTTGATTGTTGAGAGGCTTGAGCAGCGACATAAAGCCGTGCAATGATGACCCAAAAAAAGGAAAAGATAAGGGCCGCAGTGATTCCATAAAAAATGAATGAAGGAGGTTCGGTGGCTTCAGGTATCGGAGGAGCATCCCACACACTGCCTGCCTCTCCCTGTAAGATTGCCTGAATCCTCCGCCAAGCGTTCCGCGTCAAATAATAACTCCCGAGCCCTACGGTGGGCATGAGAATGAGCCAAGCCTTGAACCAAGGTTCGTAAAAGGCTCGTTTGCTTCTGAGCAAGGTCGAAGTTTTGGACGGTTCGGTCATCGTTTGCCAAAAATTGAACTGCCAATGCGGACCATGGTGGAACCTTCGTCCACGGCAATTTTCCAGTCGCCACTCATTCCCATGGATAAGGTATCCCAATCTTTGTGGAGCGTTGTGGCGGAATCGTAGGCTTTTTTCAGGGATTGAAATTCCTTCCGAATCTGTTGGTGGTTTTCTGTAAATGTCGCCATGCCCATCAATCCTCTGATTCGGACATGGGGAAGGTCCGTCCAAGATTGGGATTGCAAAAACGATTCAAATTCCGAGAAGCTCCATCCGAATTTGGTGGCTTCCGTTGCGATGTGAATTTGAAGCAACACATCTGAGACTTTGCCTATGCTGGCGCTGCGTTTATTTATTTCTACTAACAAGCGCTCGCTCTCCACCGCATGGATGAGGTGGGCATGGGGAATCACTTGCTTGACTTTGTTGGTTTGGAGGTGGCCAATGTGATGCCATTGAAGATTGAGCGCTTTGAGTGCCGTGGCTTTCTCGGCCATCTCTTGAACACGGTTTTCACCAAATTCAATTTGACCAATCGAGGCCGCGGCTTCAATGGCTCCTTGCGGTTTGGTCTTGCTCACTGCCACCAGTGTAACGTGTGAGGGAACTTCATCACGCACAGCAGCCAGCCGTTCTTGAATGGAGGTTTGTTCAGATTTCATGAATGAAAAGTCCACTGCGCAATTTGGGCTCTACCCAAGAGCTCTTGGGCGGTAAGAAGCCTCCGCGATCGGCGGTTGCCTTAATCTGATCGGTGCCTACGGGGTGCATCTCAAAAATGGCAGATTCAGTCCGAGAATCGCTGTGTTCGATGAGTTGGTGGCTATGCATGGTTCCAGGGATGTAGCTTAATTTGGGGTCGTTTCGCGCATCTTCAATGCCGAATAAACCTTCGAATATTCGGTTTTGAATGATTTCTGCATCCACACAATCCAAACTGCTTTCTCGGAGGCTTAAAACCCAGCTTTGGCCGCCAGTATGAAGATGTACGGTTCCAATAGCGTTGGGCTTGGACAATCCAGTTCGGGATATTCGCTCGGACGTGATGTGCGGCTCGAGGCGATGAAGGGCTTCCTCCCATTGTTCAGCGCTCCATGCTACATCTTTCAATTCGCGATGGTACCCGCGGATAAGAAGCTGTGATTCCGGGATGATGTAGGCCATTAGTGCGGAGCTATCTTGTGACGCTCCATCCATCGAGCCAAGGGCCAAGCTCGAAGCAACTCTGTGATGGCCGTCCGCGAGGTAAAGGGGGGAGAGCTCCTGCACAACAGCGGCTAAATCGGTGGATGCTTCTTCCGACAAGATCCATACGCTATGCCGAATTTGATCCGTGGTAGTGAAATCGAGATCGGCCCGTTTCTCAATGAGTTTGGTTAGAATATTCTGGATGGCATCGGCCTCAGGAATTCTTCTGTCATCATAAGCGCACAGAACGGGTTCGGCATTGCACTGCACGGTGTGGAGGTATTTGGCGAAAAGTTGTTCGCGGCGCTTCAGCGTTTGCTCGTGGAGCTTCAAGTGCCCGGATCGAATTCCTTCGAGCGAGAGGCTCCCAATGATTCCCGTGCATGTGTATTCTTCCGTGGATTGGCGGTAGATGGCAATGCAGTTTTTGCCTTTGAATTGGAGCCAGCCCGATGACTTAAAGGC
>CAXDQP010000360.1:0-2153 GCA_963991335.1 uncultured Flavobacteriales bacterium | reverse complement strand
CAGGAAGATAATCCGTCCAAATCAGCCAGTCTGATTCGGGGATGCTAAATTCTAATCGGAGTAGAGCTGCGGTGGAGAGTGCAAGAATACTCACGCTGATGTCTATGGCGGTAACCAACCAGCGTGGCGCATGTTGTTGGGGAAGAAGAACGTTCAGCATTTGAGCATCATCCTTCGAAGCACAATGAAAGAATGAAGGAGCGTGTTTTCAGTCCTTCCAAAGGAGCCGAAAATTCGGACTCGTCTTGGATCAGGATGTTTCTGCGGCCCATTTCAAATTTGCCTTCCACGCTGAGTTTGAAAAAAGGCAGAAAAAAATCAATCCCCGCACCAATGTCTATCGATGAGTTGCCCGATTCCAAGCGTAAAATATATTCGCTCTGCAATTGTTGGTTGGTCTCTTCTTGCGATTGCATGTCTTTGCTCAGTTTGCCTCCCACCAACGCAAAAGCTGCCATATTGCCGATTCGATCTGTACGCAGCTTCAAAAGCAAAGGGAAATCGAGGTAAACGGCTTCAGTGCGTCTGCTTTTGATGGCGACATCATCTTCTTCTTGGAAATGGTATTCCAAGGTGCGATCTTGAAAGGACAGACCGGGTAAAAAGCGCAAACGAACATTTTTAGTCATGTTCCATGAGGCGACCAAGGCGAGATTGAAACCTGCTTGAGGTTGGTTCACCAATTGAATTAAGCTGTCGGAAAATGTAAAATCTGGACGCTGAAGGATGTTGAAATCACTTTGGTTCCCCGCCAGACAGAATCCGAAAAGGTATTTTTTGGCATCAAATGCGGCGAGGTTCTTACGCCCACCTTGTGCTTGGCTAGCCCAGGACATGACGAAGATAAATCCACACAGTGTCGCCGCCCTCGTCATGCTTCGCAAGACGTTGTTAAGGGAAGTTTCGAAAGAAATTGGCTGCATGCGTTTGAAGCGGGTGGTTGGGTGCAAAGCTATAACGGAGAGAACGAAGAAAAAATTGGATTTGTATCGCTTCAGGTCGCCCAAATTTTAGGCCAGATGAAGGCGAAGATGGCAGCGATGAAAAGCCCTGTGAATGACCATGCCATTGCTGCCATGCCGAGATAAAAAACAGGGGAGAAGAATACTTCGATATTTGATTGTTGTCGCTGAATAATGCTCGTGCGGTCAGATTCCAATAATAGTGGGTTGTCCGCGGCCAACTGTTCAAAGCTCGCATCGTTGAGGATTTGAGCATCTACTTGCTGCATTTTGATGGTTTTGCGCGCCTCCAAGGCATCTGAGGCAATTCCATAGTACCAAAGACCTAACCCCAAGGGCAGCAATAGGGCGAATGAAAGTGTTTTTCGGGAAGCGTACTTCCAGCGTTCCAAAAAGTCTGTCCCATACCGTTGGTATGCAAGGTGCGTTCCTAGGGCTGCAACGGAAGTTAGCAAGGCAAGGTTCAAGAGGATCCCATATTGTGTAGAATCCTCCCACGTCCAAGTGCCCAGGGCATAGTATTTCATTGCGAGCCATGCTAACGGTCCGCCTACATATAAAAGCCGAAGCTTATCCATTCATAGAGGATAAGAAGTCTTCGTTGCTTCGTGTCTGTTCCATTCGGTCTTTCATGAATTCCATCGCTTCGACGGAGTTCATGTCAGCGAGGTGCTTGCGTAAAATCCAAATGCGTTGCAACGTCTCCTTGTCCATGAGCAAATCGTCGCGCCGGGTTCCGGATGACAAGATGTCGATGGCCGGGTAGATCCTGCGATTAGAGATACGACGATCGAGCTGCAACTCCATGTTTCCTGTGCCTTTGAATTCTTCAAAGATTACTTCGTCCATTTTCGAACCGGTCTCTGTGAGGGCGGTAGAAATAATGGACAAGGATCCGCCGTTTTCTATGTTTCGAGCAGCGCCAAAGAAGCGCTTGGGTTTTTGCAAGGCATTCGCCTCGACACCACCACTCAAAATCTTGCCAGAACTCGGGGAAACAGTGTTGTAAGCGCGCGCCAATCGCGTAATTGAATCGAGTAAGATGCAGACATCGTGCCCGCATTCCACCATGCGCTTGGCTTTTTCCAAGACGAGATTGGCGATACGAACATGGCGATCGGCAGGCTCATCGAATGTGGATGCGATTACTTCCGCATTCACGCTTCGCTTCATATCGGTCACTTCTTCCGG
>CAXDQP010000359.1:0-2156 GCA_963991335.1 uncultured Flavobacteriales bacterium | reverse complement strand
GGTCTCGTGGGCTCGGAGATGTGTATCATTGACTGGGCGGTGGGCGGCGGGGCTGGCGGGGTTTTGTTGCCCGATGCCTTGCGCGCTGGGGCCGATGTTTTGGTCACTTCAGACTTCAAATACCACGAGTTTTTTGATGCGGATGACCGCATTGTGATTGCCGATGTGGGGCATTATGAAAGCGAATGGCAAACAACTGACCTGATTGTCAACCGCATAAACAAATATTTCCCTAATTTTGCCGTCCATTTGGCTACGGCCAACCCGAATCCTATCCACTATCGCTGAACGCACCATGGCTAAGAAAAAAACCGCATCTACCGCAGAAGATAAGCTGCGCGCTTTGTACGATTTGCAACTGATTGACTCTCGCATTGACCGCATTCGTGTCGTGCGCGGAGATTTGCCGCTCGAAGTGCAAGACCTTGAAGACGAAATCGCTGGCTTGCGCACGCGCTTGGAACGTTTGGAAGAGGACCTCGATTTGGTCAACCAACGCATCTCTGCCTATAAGATTCAAATCGAAGACAGCAAGGCGTTGATCGCGAAGTACACGGAGCAGCAAAACAATGTTCGAAACAACCGTGAATTCACTTCCTTGAATAAGGAGATCGAATACCAAACGCTGGAGATTGAGTTGTGCGAGAAGCGGATCCGTGAGTGCCAAGCGCAGGCAGAGCAGAAGACCGAAATCGTTTCCGGAAGCAAGGAGAAGTTGGAGATGCGCGATGCCGATTTGGAGAGCAAGCAGAAAGAGTTGTCTGAAATCATTTCCGAGACCCAGCAGGAGGAGGATGTGCTCGCTGGCTTGAGCGAAAAAATGGCCAAGGGCATTGACGATCGATTGCTCGCGAGCTACAAACGCATCCGCGGAGCGGCGAAGAATGGATTGGCGGTTGTCCCGATTGAGCGCGAGGCGTCAGCGGGATCGTACATCAAGATTCCACCGCAACGTCAAATCGACATTGCCCAGCGCAAACGCATCATTGTAGATGAGCACAGCGGACGAATTTTGGTCGATAAGGAATTGGCGGAAGAAGAAACGTCACGCATGGACACGCAGATTGGAAAGGCGTTGACCAAAGCGAAGAAATAAGCTTAGCCGTTGTCACTAATCAAAAAGAGGCGCCTCACGAGGTGCCTCTTTTTGTTTGTGGGATGTCAAAGACGAAAGCCGACGGCAGCAACCAACATCCCATGGGATTGCCTCATTCGTCCAGCGTCCAACAGTCCGGGGTCGAAGAGGTAGATATCGCGTTCGAACCAACTGCGTCGGTAGGTCGAAGAAGCATACCACTTTTCGGTTCGGTAACCAAAGCCGAGGCTTCCGGTATAACGCTTGCTGTCGGTCTGGACCTCCGCTGCGGGCAGGTAGGGTGACGTTTCGAGGCCGGCTCCGGCTCGCAGTCTCCACACACGCTGAATGCGAAATTCAGCTCCGACACGCGCGCAATGCGATAGGCCGTAAAGCGAGGCGAGGGTTTCATTTTCGGTTGCAAAATCATAGGCGCTAGGACCGGATAACGCTGTGGGCCGAAGGCTGCCGGTGCCGTAATTGACGCGTTCATAATCGGCTGAAATCACACCGTATTTCCCCATGATGAACGCCAATGAGGCCATGGTCCTCGATGGCGTGTAAATCACATACTCAAGGCGGTTCAACGGAGAATTGTAGTCATAGGAATCTCCAGACTTGAGGTTGCTCCGCATGTTCGTAGAGTACTCGTCAGTGAAAGCGATTCGTGTCCGTGTGTGGTAGGCAAGTCCCATGCGCAACCAGGAGGAGAGGGCATATTGCACGCCGAGTTTCACGTTGAGACCGCTGCCCTCGACATTGAGCAATTCCTGGAATTGCCAGGAATTGAGCTGCAGCGTGTCAATTTGGGGTTGCTCGCTGTGGATCGCGGTTTCCTCAAAGGTGGCATTGACAATACCGATGCTGATTCCAAGGCTCATTCGCTCTTGATAAGTGGAGCCAAAGGCGATGTTGGTTTCATTGAGCTTGCCGCTCCGTTCGATTTGTTTCGATGCATATGTGCCCCCTTCCGGAATGGCAGAAATATAGCCAGTGGGATTTCCATTGGGATCGGGATCCAGCAGGTAGGTTTCCCATGCCAAGTTGGATGTGAAGGGTCCTGTGGTATACAAGTCAGTGG
>CAXDQP010000358.1:0-2160 GCA_963991335.1 uncultured Flavobacteriales bacterium | reverse complement strand
GTTTCATTTGAGAAGCACCGAATTACGGAAGGTTTAATCGTCATCGGACATGTCTGGAAAACACATTCATTTGCGACGACGCAAAAACCAAAGTAGAGCGCCCCCTCCTATAAACGTGATGGTAGAGATTAATTCGGCTTGCGTGAATTCCATGCCCGCGAAATCCATGACTGCGTTTACCCGGATTTTTTCGATGAAAAATCGCTCTGCTCCATTGAACATGCAGTACAGAGCGAACAATGTGCCAGGGGTTTTGAATTTCTTTCGAACGGACCACAGTACGCAGAAGATTCCAGTTGCCATGAGGGTTTCGTAAAAAGCCGTCGGGTAAACCCCCGGATCTAAATAGGTGCCGTAACCTTCAAAAATGGGCCATGGGTCTGAGGGGCCTATGAGCTTCCCGGTGTAACCGGCCATTCGCTCGCCAAAAACTCCATTGACATTGTTGGGGAATGAATATGACCACATCCAGTCCGGCAGCCAACTGAGCCAATCGGGCATTGGATTTGAATTTGGGATGCCCCAGTCGCCATCTCCACTGACCTGGCATCCGATGCGTCCGACGCCATATCCGAGCATCAATCCGGGTGCAACGGAGTCCGCCAAATGCAAGAAATGTATGCCGTTCTTCTTGGTGTAAACATAGACCGCAAGTCCACCAACGATCAAACCACCGTATATGGTGAGGCCACCGAGGAAATTGGAAAGAGAAGGATCTGTGAAAAATCGAACCAGTTCATCGGGGTACTCAAACAAGTGGAATAGCTTGGCTCCTGCAACGCCTCCAATGGCAGCTGCAGCTACAATTCCACCGACATGGGTGTGGGCTGGTACCTGGAGTTTTTCGGTTTTTACCGGCTCCAATCGTGTCGCACGGGTTTCCCACCATTTCCATCCAACCATCAGGCCAGCACAAGCAATTCCGAGTCCGACATTGCCTTCTAAACTAAACAAATGAGACTGGGGTATACCGCTAGAAAACAGCTCTTTAGAATTGTAAAACAGATAGATGAATTTCCACCCGATGAGGAATCCAATGAGACCTTGTGTCAGCCATTCGACAATCGACACAGGACCGCCGCTTTGCACGGTTACGGTGGATGCCTCAAAGATTCCCAGCTTTTGTTTGCGATCCATCTCCAGTTTGAGGGTGGCTGCGGCGGTGACAAAGGCAAGCGCCACGAAAAGGCCAAATGAGTTGATTAACTTAAGCGCGGGCATGTCCCATCCAAAAAGGTCAAAGAATGCGTGGTAGAGTGTTGGATACATTGAATCAATGGCGTTAATGGCGATGGCCTTGTATGAAACCAGCTGCTCGAATGGTTTGCAAACGAATTTCGGCGATTTCGTTGGCGGACACTTTTGAGGCGTCGACACCCACTCGGACGTATTCGGGTGTATATCCAAAGCGCAGTCCGTCTTCAACCGAATCTTCAAAAAGCACTGCACGCGATTGCGCCAGGAACTGTTCGTAGTGGGCGCGCTGTTTTTTCAAAGACAGGATTCGTAATATTTTTGTGCGCTCCTTTCGAATGGGCACCGGAACGGATTCTTCCAAACGCACAGCGGTGGTTTTTTCACGTTCTGAGTAGGTGAAGACAAGAAGATAGCTGATCGGCAGCCCTTGGAGGAATTCATACGTCTCTTGAAATGCATCTTCGTCTTCTCCTGGAAAGCCTGTGATGACGTCTACTCCGATGCTTGCGAGTGGCATGTTTTGCCGAATGCGTGCGATGCGTTCCGCGAACAGGTCGGTGCGGTAACGCCGGCGCATCGATTTTAAGATGCGATCCGATCCGCTTTGCAGCGGGATGTGAAAATGAGGCTGGAAGCGTTTGCTTCTGCTGACATAGTCAATGATGGTTTCATCCAATAAGTTGGGTTCAATGCTGCTGATTCGCATGCGAGGGACAGCGATGGCACGATCAAGCTCTTGCACAAGATCCAAGAAAGTTTCCCCAGTGCTTTTTCCAAAATCACCAATATTCACACCGGTCAAAACGATTTCCTTCGCACCTGAATCAAATGCTTTGCCAGCAATCTGTAGGGTTTCAGCAATCGTTGCATTCCGCGACCTGCCGCGCGCAAGTGGAATGGTGCAAAAAGAGCAGAAATAATCGCATCCATCTTGGACTTTTAAAAATGCACGCGTGCGATCAT
>CAXDQP010000357.1:0-2190 GCA_963991335.1 uncultured Flavobacteriales bacterium | reverse complement strand
CTCCAGCATTGGTCTGCCAAATGGGGAGCACTTTAGCGAAGCTTTTAATTTAATATCAGTGGATAGGCAAGAAGATCAGATCACTTGGTACATGGATGACCAGCAGTATTACAGCATTTCATCCAACCAGATGAATGGCCAGCCTTACCCGTTCAATGATTCTTTCTTTTTCATCATGAATATTGCTGTAGGTGGAAATTGGCCGGGGTATCCTGATGCCTCTACCTCTTTTCCGCAAGAAATGATCGTCGATTGCGTTCGTGTGTTTCAATGAATCACAGACTGAATGCATTTGAATCAACCCACTCCTCATGATGGTTCCTGGTTCATGGATCGGGAATGGTGTCAATTGACGACCGGAAACGAGCCATGGGAAGGGCCAAACGGCCTCCTGCTCTCAGCTTCAAGCATCAAAGGAATTCCAGCGCTTCTAACTGCTCCATGGGCGCTGCATACCGAATGGAAAGGAAATGCGCTAGATGCCGTTAAGCGAGCCCTCGAACAGCAAGAGCGCGCATTGGTCGTCCTGGACCTTCCCCTCGGCACAAGTTGCAGCTGGCCCGCTCCATGGATTGTCCAAGAAAACCACACCCGCATACTCAACTGGAAGAGCGCCGAATCGGGATTGAAGCATTGGCCGAAACATCGGCTGAAACAAGTTAAAAAGGCAATTGCTCGGGGAATCCTAATTGAATCTTCTCATGATGTAGAAGAAATGGTGGAACTGCACCAAATGGCTCGGCACCGGAAATCAATTGCATCCGATGAAGATGGATTGAATAAGCTTCTTAAACACGTATTCAAAAGCCCACACCAATCCAGTCTAATCGCACGCGATAAAGATGGCAAGGCCATTGCCAATGCCATCATTTTACACAATCAAGGCCGATCCATTTATGCTTTTGGCGGACAAATTCGATGTTCACATTCTGCACTGGCAACGGTATACCTGCTGCATCGTGCAATGGAAATAGCCGCGGAAATCGGACAAACATCTTTCGATTTCGGAGGATCCCGCGATCCCGGTGTTGACCGATTCTACTCCGAATTCGGAGCGCAAAAGGTGAGTAAGATACGGGCCATCCTTTGCAGGGCTCCTCAGCGTTGGTGGTTGCGTCTGCTCCGCCCCGATTTGCTGGTCTGACTGAAATAATCAATTTAACGAACCACACTCAACTCCCCCACTAATTGATACGGGACCTCATCGCATACATGACGCGCTGAAAGTGTGACATAATATGTGCCTTCTAACACCTCCTCGGAAGGACGCCAAGCCTTGCCCCCTTGAGAAGATTCAAAGACGGCATTGCCCCATCGGTTGTAAATGCTCAAATCATAGAATACAAAGTCGCCCGGGTCCAATACAGAATACACATAGATATTGCCATCCACTAGGACCGGTGAAACCGAATCATTCCAGCCATCATTGTTGGATGAAATTACATTGGGCACCTCATACGAAACCCCCGTCAATGGTTGGGGAATGTCCGCTTCAATGTCATACACAACCGTGATATCACAGGCAGCATTGAACAAAGTCAATGTACCGAAGTAGAGCCCAACTTCGGGAAAATTGACTTGTGCAGTTAGATCAGAAGTGACAATTACGCCCGGAAAATCCCAAGTAAGTTCATCCGCACCCATGCCTGAATGTTCCAACAATACAAATCCAGTCTCGTCGCATTGAGCAAGCGGCTGGACGGTATAAACGGAATCAAAAGGGAATTCTGGAAACAAGGAGATTTCCAACGATTGGGAGTCAGCACAATCCGTTCCAGCACCCGCCGTAAGCACCACATCATACGTTCCAAATGCCGGATACGTGTAGGATGGATTGATTTCATTGTTGGAGCTGCCTGATACCCCACAAAAATCCCTAGAAAACGGTCCTGTATCGGGAGATAAATTCACAAAAGAAGCCTGCAAACCACTGCATGGCTCGTAGTCAATTTCAAAATTTGCAAAAGGCAAATCAGGAAGCACAACATCAAACGTAGAAGTCCGTATGCATGTGAATGCCGATGATTCCAACTGAACTGTCACTTTTGTACCTGCCGCAAATAGAATTTCATCAGGGGTTGCATTCGATGCCGCATTAGGGCTGGAATTGCCTCCAAAAGACCAATCCCAGTTGATGTAATTGGTCCAATCCGAATCATCCAGCATCAGTTGACCCAACCACCCTCCTTC
>CAXDQP010000356.1:0-2198 GCA_963991335.1 uncultured Flavobacteriales bacterium | reverse complement strand
GCTTATTGTCGCTCCGTCCCCATTGGAGGTATTTCCAAAGGCCAGGACATCTCTTCTTGATGGTTTGTGGTCCGAAGTATAAGATTCCTTGATCTAATAATTTATCCTGACTGACTTGAAGATTGCGTTGAAGATATGTACTACCAGTTTTGTGCACCCAGCAATGCAAAATGATTCGTTTGGGTTGGAGCTGACTCACGCGACAGACGCATTATTTTGGGTGGTTGAGCAGAAGTTTTCTAATCGCTCGAGTGCCATCCATGCTCCTTCTCCACGGTTCTTATGACCCTGCCAAATTTCAGGTATAAAAGACGCATTAGGGCAGTAGGTATTCATAAGATTGAATAGCTCTTTCCAATCAATTTCTCCCTCTTTGATTTGAAGGCCCTCGCCATCTACTCCTTGGGCATCTGCTAAATGTAAATGTGCAGTGAAAGGGAGTATTTTTTTCAAGAATTCACTGAACGATGCATCCAAATGGTTGCAAGCTAGTTTCGAATGGGATACATCAAGACATACACGCATTCCGGTGTCGTTATGAAAGTCTTGAATGAAATCGGCGTCAACAAAAAGATTGTGATAACGCTGCCCTCCGAAATGCCATGGGAATGGTGGCATCGTTTGGGGGATGATTTCCACCTCATTAGATGTCGATATTTTATCGAGGCTCTGAATCAGTCGATGACGTAGGGGTTGCTTTTCCTGATCATCGAGATGTTGGTGCTCAGAGAAGCCACCAACATTAGTGACGAGAAGCACTGGATCTTCGCAGTTAAAGCGTTTACGTAGGTCTTTTGAGATGTCAACCACTCTTTGAAGTTCACGAATTGAATGTTGGCGATATTCATCGTCAGCTGACGATAAGTCGAGTGTGTGGTCACCTTCAAATAATTCAGGGGCGTGAATAACAAGCCCGATGGGTTGTCTCTCCGGAATCACGACATCTAGATCGACTTCGAGGTCTTTGTAGCTCAGATGAATTTCAACAAGATCGAGGTTGCTTGTTTTGGAAAATGTACTGATGTCGTGATAACGAACCGGCAGCCCGAAGGGTTGGCTAAAGCTGTAAGCACGTGGTGAGGCTTTTTGCGTATCAAGGTCTGATGGGAAGAAGATGTCTCCCTTCTTTTTGCTGATCGGAAGCTTTTGGCCAACTAACTCATGAAGCCGATTGGGTTGCAGTCCTTGGCCCGGGCTCTGGATCTTCACCATCGCGTCGGTGATTGTTGTTCCAGCATTGATGTCGCACGACGCCACAAGACTTTTGGCGAGGACTTCCCGATTCATCATTTCGCCTTGACTAATACTCCGCTCTCCCCCTTGTCCCATTGATTCTTCAACCCGACGGATGCCGAGCATCATTTGGTTGAATTCGTCTGGGAGAAGGCTCACCTTGTGATCGTTGCCTTCCATCCCTCGATCAAGGGTGATGTGCTTTTCAATCACCACGGCTCCAAGGGCTGCGGCGGCGATAGGGATTTCAATGCCCCGCTCATGCCCCGAATAGCCAACAGGTGCATCAGCTAGCTCACGAAGGCGTTCTAAATAGCGGAGATTGACGTCCTTAAAAGGTGTTGGATATGTGGAGTTGCAATGCAGTAAAACATAATTTGCACCTGCTTTCTGAAGATGCCGAATTCCAGAACGAATTTCTAGCTCCGAAGCCATTCCGGTGGAGCAAATCAAAGGTTTACCAGTTGCTGCAAATTGTGTTAATAAGGCATGGTTTGTAAAGTCAGCAGATGCAACTTTGAAGCCTTCCATTCCCCACTGATTCAGTTTCTGTAGGCTTATTTCATCCCATGGGGTACATAGGTGGACCAGTCCTTTGCTGGCTGAGTAATCAAAACAACGGAACAATTCATCATCGCTGAGCTGGAAGCGCTCGAGCAGATCAAGGGTGTATTGCGTCCCCAGGTCCGACGCCATATCGCTGCTTTTGCCTGAATTGCTGTACAGCCTTCCCATATCGCGCATCTGGAATTTCGCGCAATCCGCTCCAGCGGCATGCGCAGCGTCAATTAATTGCAACGCGATATCGATATTGCCGTTGTGATTGTTGCCAATTTCGGCAATGACAAACGATGGATGTTCTTCCCCAATGGGGTGTTGTCCAAGCTGCAATGTGCCTGTTCCAAGCCTCGCCACAGCCACGATGCGTCCGTGGCTGTCGAGTAAGGGCAGCGCAATGATTCTGG
>CAXDQP010000355.1:0-2202 GCA_963991335.1 uncultured Flavobacteriales bacterium | reverse complement strand
TACTGAGACCAAATAGCAATCGTTGATGCTGTGGCCGCTCATGACAGCAAACAGGAATTCGATGCCAAGACCACCACCGTAACTCACTACGACAAGTGGAAGAACCTTCACCGCTCCGATCAGAATCTTGTCCCAAAACGCCATCATCAGCGGATCGGCAACGCTCACTTCGCCGATGGAGAGCAAGTATTGGTGGCCTTGGTTCCATGTGCCGAAAAGCAATGCAGGGATTAAAGCAACAATGACCATGAACATGGTCCGCTTCAAATCCACGCCGTCGCGAATGTGAACACCACTCTTCGTGGTATGCCCTGGAGTGAATGCAAACGTTTCCAAAGAATCGTAAACGACCCAGAAACGGCTCAGCTTTCCTCCTTCTTCAAAATGAGGCCGGATCGAGTCCAGCATTTTGTGCAGTGCTTTCATAATCGCTGATTATCCAAGTTCTTTCTTCAAATTGTCCAAGCCATCTCTCACAATATCTTGAACGTCAATTTTCGAGGTGCAGGCGTATTCGCACAGGGCGAAGTCCTCTGGAGCAACTTCATAAATACCGAGCTTCTCCATGGCGTCGATGTCGTTGGCCAAGATGCTCTTGATGAGCTGCACCGGATAGATGTCAAATGGGAACACAGGCTCGTACTGGCCCGTAACCACAAACGCTCTTTCCTCACCTCCCGTATTCGTATCCATGACGAATTCCTTCGATTTTGGCATCAACCACGTCGGGTAAGATTTCGAAAGTGAGAATTTATCCAACCCCGGGCTCAACCAACCCGAAGTCAGTAAAAACTTGGGTTCATCTCCCTCTGGGAGCAAGGTGAGCTGGTGGTCCAAACCGCCTAGATATCCGTCAGCAGCAGCGTGTGTACCTGTGAGTGGGTTGCCAGAAATGAAACGCGTAGTATCCCCTTTGTGGCCTGCGGTCAACGCAGTCAACTCACACCCCAAATTCGTTTGAAAGTATTTCGGAGCAGGATGTTCCGACCCGGCAGCAGACACCGTTCGTTTGGTGGTATATGTGCCAGACGTCAGCGTTTCTCCGAGGTTGGCTACATCTTCTGCGTGCATGGTCCACACGACTTCTCCCTTGTTCACTGGGAGCGTGTGGTGAATCTGGACCCCAACGTTGCCCGCAGGGTGCGGTCCTTCGAACGTAGTGATTGCAACCTTGTCCAAGCCCGAGAACATGGACTGTTCAGGGCGCGCACCCACGTGAATTGGGTCGCCATGGACTAAGGCACTCAGGGCATGAACCCCAGCTTGGAACGCCTCCATTCGATCGCGCAGGACTATTTCCATATCAGGAGCCAGCGGAGCTGAATCGAAACCACTCACATGAATGCTCCTTGGGGTATCCATGGGATTGGCTACATCAGCAAATGGACGCTGCTCCACGAATGGAAACATTCCATGACTGAGCATTGCGCCACGAATATCATCCGCTGAGGCATCAGCCACGTTGATTTTATCCAGGGCGACCGATTTGTTGCCACCGTCTGATTCAACAACAACGGCGAGGATTCGTCGTTTCTCTCCCCGAACAATGGCCTTGACCGTTCCGCTAATTGGGCTCAAAAACTTCATCGCTGGAGTTTCTTTGCTGTGAAAGAGTGGCGAGCCTGCCTCAACAGCGGCTCCTTCTTTCACTTCCAATTTGGGCACGATACCGTGGTAATTGGGGGGCTGTACGGCATAAGTTGCCGTGTGCGCAGCAGTTTCAACCGTTTTGGTTGGCCGGCCTTTCAGCCGAATATCTGCTCCTTTTCTAATCCGAATTTTGCGGGACATAAGCACGCGAAGGTTTACTTTTCGGGGCGCAAAGTTAGGTCTCGGTAACGAACCTGCACCACTTTCGCATAAATTTCTGCATCAATGAGCAACTTCCATCGCACAACAAGCACGAACAGCCGTTCAAGGGCCACGACTGGCAGCTCAAATCACTTGGGCAAAAAATGGCTCGGAGCCGTTGTTTGGACCGTCTTTTTTTGGAGCAGTATCACCGGTCAAGAATTGGCATACCCCATTTCGTTCACCGCTGAAGGCATTCGAACGGTTCAATTGCATCCCTTGGGTGTGCCGACAGCATCGCCATTTACACCGCTCCAAGGCGGACGTCTGGAGTTGGCTTTTGATGACTTCTCCCCCTTTCAGCGGCGGCTTGAAATACGCTGGAAGCATTGCACGTTCGACTGGTTTGAT